>NZ_KV813755.1:63312-127587 GCF_001813735.1 Staphylococcus sp. HMSC068C09 | reverse complement strand
ATCCCTTCAGCCGGACTTGGGTATTCCTCCAATGAACACAATAACCATCATATAATATTATTCATTGGAAGTCAATATTTTTATATTATTATGCTAAAACTTTTTGTTTGAGATATTGATCTACTGATTTAGCTACAGCTCGTCCTTCTTTAATTGCCCACACGACTAAACTTTGTCCACGACGTGCATCTCCTGCAGCAAATACTTTTTCTTGATTTGTACGATAATCCTGCTCATTTGCTACGATTTTATTTTGTTTAGTTTTAATATCAAATGATCGTGGTACTGTTGTTTCAGTTCCTTCAAATCCGATTGATAATAATACTAAATCTGCTGGCCAGTGTCTTTCTGTACCATCAACCACTACCATACCCTCAGGTGTTTCTTCCAAAATTTGGGTATAAACACCGCGAATATTACCAATCGCATCTACATCATATCGCATAGTTTGAACGCCATATGCACGAGGCTCTCTTCCAAATCGTGCTTCATATTCTTTATGAGCATAATCCATTTTAAATACAGGTAATGCTAAAGGCCAAGACGTGTTACTTTCAAATGTAATTTCTTCTGGTGCTTTTGTATACTTGTTAAACTGTACAATAGATTTACAATTTTCGCGTAAAGCAGTCGCTACGCAGTCTGCTCCAGTATCCCCTGCTCCTATAACAATTACATTTTTATCTTTAGCCGTAATTGAAGCTTCTTCAATCTCACCATTTAGAACTTGCATTTGCTCGGTAAGGTAATCCATAGCAAAATGAATACCTTGTCCCATTCTACCTTCTAAAGGCAAGTCACGTGCTTTTTGAGCACCAGTACATAATATAATCGCATCAAATTGTTCTTCTAATTCATCACGTGTTATATCTACACCGATATTAGTATTTGTCTTGAAAGTAATACCTGCCTCACGCATGATTTCAATTCTACGTCGAACCACAGTTTTGTCTAACTTCATATTTGGAATACCATACATTAATAAACCACCTGGCTCAGCTGCTCTTTCAAAGACAGTAACTTGATAGCCTAAATGATTTAATTCTTCCGCAGCTGCTAATCCCGCAGGACCGCTTCCAACAATTGCCACGCTCTGATTTTTGTGTTCTTTTGGATATTTTGGTTTTACCCATCCATTGTCATAAGCTTCATCAATAATCGTGCGTTCGATACCTTTAATTGCTACAGAATCACGATTAATTTTCATAACACATGATTGCTCGCATGGTGCAGGACAAATACGTCCTGTAAATTCAGGAAAATTATTCGTCTCACTTAGACGTTCGTATGCTTCTTTAAAGTCTTGATGATACACTAAATCATTCCATTCAGGTATATAATTTCCTATTGGACAACCAATTGTTTCTCGTCCGAAAGGAAGTCCAGTTTGACAAAATGGCGTTCCACAATCCATACATCTTGCCCCTTGAATAGAGGCTTCTTCTCTAGAAAATCGTTGTTGGAACGCTTCGTGTCCTTCTAAACGTTCAATGAGTGACAATTCTGCTAATGATTGTTTCTCATATTTCATAAACCCTTTAAACTCACCCATAACTTTTCCTTCCTTTCTTTAATAAATCACAGCTGGTTGCAAGTCTTTTTCAATCGATGTGCGATGATCATAAAATGCAGCTAATTTTGCTTCGTTATCTTCTGATAAATGACGATGTTGTAACTCGATTTTTTGCATCATTAATTCATAATCTTTTGGAATTACTTTTATGACATGTTCAGTGACATTCTCAAATTGATTTAAGATATCTTTAGCTTTTGTACTTTCTGTATAACGATAATGTTCTTCTAACATTGATTTAAGTAACTGCTTTTCTTCATCATGTTGCACGCGTTTAAATGCTAATGTTGGAAGTTGGTTCGCTTTTTTAAATGCTTCGATATCACTTGGGAAGATATAACATACTCCACCACTCATACCTTGGCCAAAGTTTTTGCCAACATCACCAAGTATAACAACATGTCCACCTGTCATATATTCCAAACCATGATCTCCAATTCCTTCAACAACTACATCAACACCACTATTACGAATACAGAAACGTTCTCCAGCACTACCATTAATATAGGCTTTACCACTAGAGGCTCCATAGAAGCATACATTACCTGCAATAATTTCATTTTCACGAGCATGCTTTGGTGCTTTCACAACAACTGTTCCACCAGATAACCCTTTTCCTACATAGTCATTAGCATCTCCAGTATGATGTATTAATAGTCCTTTAGGAGCAAATGCACCTAAACTTTGCCCAGCATGGCCCATCGTTTCTGCAATAATCGTTTCTTCAGGTAAACCTTTACTACCATATTGCTTCGTAATATAACTACCCGTAATTACACCAACATTTCGTTGAGTATTATTAATTGTATATTGTCCTTTGAATGTTTCACCATTTTCAATACTTTGTTTTGCCTCTTTATATAAATAATTTAAATCGAACCCAATATCTAAATGATGATTTTGAGCTATTTCTTTTGTGTTCGGTCCATCAACTGCATGAAGTAATTTCTCAATATCAAGTGATGCAGCTTTAGATTTAGGATTAATATGACGAGAACGTTGTAATAAGTCAGTACGTCCTACTAGTTCTTCGACTGTTTTCAAGCCAAGTTCCGCGAGAACTTCTCTTAATTCTTCAGCGACGAAATGCATAAAATTGACAACATGATCCGCTTTACCTCTATAAAGCGCACGTAAATCTTTATTTTGCGTTGCTATTCCTACTGGACAAGTATCATTATGACACACTCTCATCATAATACATCCGAGAACAACAAGAGGTGCAGTTGCAAAACCAAATTCTTCTGCTCCTAATGCACACGCTAATGCTACATCTCTACCTGTTAATAACTTACCGTCTGTTTCTAAACGTACACGGCTACGTAAATCATTTAACTTTAATGTTTGATGTGTTTCTGCTAAACCAAGCTCCCATGGTAATCCGGCATGTTGAATACTTGTTTTAGGAGATGCACCCGTACCACCGTCATAACCACTGACTACAATTTTATCTGCAAATGCTTTAGCTACCCCTGAAGCGATCGTTCCTATACCTGTTTTAGATACAAGTTTAACAGCAATATCAGCATCTTTATTTGCATTTTTCAAATCGTGAATCAATTGCGCTAAATCTTCAATTGAATAAATATCATGGTGTGGTGGTGGAGAAATAAGCCCAATACCTGGTGTAGATCCACGTGTTTCAGCAATCCATGGATATACTTTAGTGCCAGGAAGTTGTCCACCTTCACCAGGTTTTGCACCCTGAGCCACTTTAATTTGTAATTCTTTAGCGTGTTGTAAATACTCACTAGTTACACCAAATCGTCCTGATGCAACTTGTTTAATCGCACTTGATAAATAACTGCCATCTTCTTGAATGACATATCGTTTAGGATTTTCTCCTCCTTCACCGCTATTGCTTTTTCCTCCTAATTTATTCATCGCTTTTGCTAAAGTTTGATGTGCTTCCTCAGAAATAGAACCATAGCTCATAGCACCTGTGTTAAAACGTTTTACAATCGATTCTACAGATTCTACTTGCTCAATAGGAATTGATGATTGAGATTTAAATTCTAGTAAATCACGTAAATGGTCGTGTCTATTTTCATGCACAGCATTAGTAAATGTTTTAAATTGCTCGTAATCATTTTCACGACAGGCATGTTGTAATAAATGAATCGTGGTTGGATTAAATACATGATGTTGTCCTTGTTGACGCCATTGGAAGTTACTACCAGAAGCTAGATATTCTTCTTCATTACTTTGACGTTTTCTATTTTCTTCATCAATTTGTTCAATACTTAATCCTGATAATTTAGATTGTGTTCCTGTAAAGTAAGTGTCAATCACATTTTGAGATAAGCCTACTGCTTCAAATATTTGTGCGCCTTGATAACTTTGAACGGTAGAAATACCCATTTTAGCCATAACTTTAATAACGCCTTCTGATAAAACATTTGTATATGTTTCAACATTTTCAGAAATCGAACCTTCAAGATGATGACTATCAGTTAAATGAGCAATCGTTTGTTGTGCTAAGTAGGGAATGACTGCATTAGCACCATATCCAAGTAAACAAGCAACATGATGCACTTCACGTGTTTCACCTGATAAAGCAACAATACTTGTACTCATACGTAAATCTTCTTTAATAAGTAATTGATGAATATGACTTACAGCTAATAACATCGGCATAGCATAATGCAACGATTGAGTTGTATTGATAAGTGCGCTATCATCTAACACTAAAATTGTGTAACCTTCTTTTGTAGCTTGAATCGCTTCTTCTCCTATATGATTTAAAGCTTCTTCGAGTGAAATATCTTGATACAGGGTCGATAAATGTTTCACGTTAAACTTACTTTGTTCAATTTTATCTAATTGATTTAATGTAAGAACTGGTTTAGTAAGCTGTATACGATTTAAGACATTCGGTTCTGGATGAAGTAAATTTCCTTCACTACCTAGATAAGATAACTCACTTGTTACAATCTTTTCACGATAAGCATCGATAGGTGGATTCGTTACTTGAGCAAACAGTTGTTTAAAATAGTTAAATAATGATTCTGGTCGTTCATTTAGTACTGCGAGCGGCGCATCATACCCCATGGCACCAATAGGATCTTTTTTTCCTATCAAAAGATCTGTCATATATTTATGAATATCTTCCTTAGTGTAGCCAAACTGCTTTTGTACTTTAAACAGTGTTGCTTCATCTAATAATTGACGTTGATATTGAACTTCGTCTAATTCTAAATCAATCTTGTATTGATCAATCCAATCTTTATAAGGATATTTATGTGCAATATGAGTTTTAAGTTCGTTATTTTCGATGACTTTATTAGAGTTAAAATCAACGAGCAATAATTTCCCAGGATTCAATTGTCCTTTAAAAGCAACGTTTTCTTCTGGAACATCAATCACACCCACTTCAGATGAGAAAACAATAAAATTATCTTTAGTGATTGTATAGCGTCCTGGTCGTAATCCATTTCGATCCGTTAATGCGCCAATTTTATCGCCATTACAGAATGAAATCATTGTTGGGCCATCCCAAGGTTCCATTAAATAGCTATAAAATTCATAAAATGCACGTACATGTTCATCATTGGATTTATTATATAACCATGGCTCTGGTATAAGTAACATCGCCGCTTCTTCAGGCTCCATTGCTAAACTTAAAAACTCCAACGCGTTATCTACAATAGCTGAGTCGCTTCCGTCTTCATCAACAATATTTTGAATTTTTTCACTTTCATTACCAAATAAAGTATTAATAAGTTGACGTTGACGAGCACGCATCCAGTTAACATTACCTTTAATCGTATTAATTTCTCCGTTATGCATAAGAAGTCGGTTAGGATGTGCACGTTTCCAACTAGGGAATGTATTCGTACTAAATCTAGAATGAACAAGTCCTAATTTTGATTGATAATCCTCATTGTTTAAGTCTAGGTATAACGTCTTGATTTGATCTGAACGTAACCAACCTTTATAGACAATCGTTTTATGAGATAAACTTGTAAAATATAAATCTAAATGTTCGCGTTCTGCATATTGTTCAATTTGTTTACGTGCTAAATAAAGCTGTTTAACAGGCGTTTCATGTTGGTTTAAATCTACAAACACTTGTTGTACATAAGGCATTGTAGAAGCAACATGTTCTGCTAATGCTTGTGTATCTACAGGTACATCTCTATAACCAATTACTTTCAATCCTTCATCGTTAAAGTATTGGTTAAATACAGTTTCATGCTGTGTACCTGAAACTTTTTGATTAGAGAAAAAAAGACCTACCGCATATTCACCTTCATTAGGTAAGTCGAAATGAGTATGTTTTTTAAAAAATTCGAAGGGAATTTCTGTCATAATTCCTGCGCCATCACCAGTAATACCATCAGCTCCAATACCGCCTCGATGGTCTAATCTACGCAACATTTCTAATGACTTTTCAATAATATCGTGAGATCTTAAATTATCCATATTGGCATAAAAACCGATTCCACATGCATCATGTTCCTCACGGTAATCATATAATCCTCTTTTTAGTCTATCTTTAAACACGATGCCCACTCCTTTTGAGAATTTTCAGAAAATTTACTGTTAATAACAATTAATATAATGTAAAATATTTATCTGAACAATATATTAAATAGATGATATCATTCTAATAATTAGAATATTTACGATATACTTAGATTAAGGAGGTAAAATATGGAAATTAAACAATTACGATACTTTGTTGAAGTGGCTCGCCGTGAACATATTTCTGAGGCTGCATTGGAACTTAATATTGCTCAATCTGCAATTAGTCGCCAAATCAATTTACTTGAAAAAGAATTACAAGTCCCATTATTTGATAGACAAGGTCGCAATATATATCTTACTTCGCACGGTAAAGCGTTACTAACACAAGCAACTCACATACTAGAACAACTTGATGAAACAGTTGCACTTTTTCAACAAGAACAACTTAAAAACGCTCATCATATCAATTTAGGTTTTGAAGAAAGTTATGCTTCTCATATGATTACACCTATTATTCAAACGTTTGAAAGAGAATATGATAGTCACATTATACCTAGTTTAATGAATCATACTCAGATAGTAGACTATTTAAATTCAGGAAAAATTGATATAGCTATTGTTGAGAATACACCTGAACTACAAGCAAACTCAACTCTTTCAATTACGTCTTTATATGAAGAAACATATCATTTATACGTACCTAAAGACGATGCTATTGCCTTATCATTTAATCCGCCCTTAACACAACTTAAACAATTTGAAAAAAATCCTTTATATACACTTCACGATTTTCCTGATTCTATTAAAAAACGATTAGAATCTGTAATTAAAGTACCTATATATACACTAGGTACAAAGTCTCTTGGTCAGTATCTATTAAAACAACGTCGTGGCCATCTACTCTTACCTGATTATATATCGTTGGATCATTCATCTGAACAATTAGAGGATATCTCTTTATCACATACAGAATTAAAACGTTCATTTTGTGTGGTATTTAAAAAAGACAATAAAAAAGTAGATATCTTTAATCTATTTCATCTCATTCAAACATTGCTAAATAAAGTTTCAACATATCACTAGGTCTTGTAACGAACACTAACACATAACATGTGATTGAATATCATTTTGAACACGCATATATTTACTTTATTGCAATAAAGGGGTAAATTATATAATTAAAAAGAGGTTTAGGTTTAATGAATATAAAGACACTTCATGTTTCTAAAATTAAAAACACTCATCGTCTAATTATTATTGTTACTTTCATAATGATTGGATTATTTATTTTTACATTTTTTAATGCTTCATTTTATCAAATACCTATTGGTAAAATCACAAATATCGAAACAAGTCATGGTCAAAAAGTCACAGACGAGCATCATAATACTGACACAAAATATAATCAACGATTAACTATACGCATTCTAAACGGTAAGTATAAAAACGAGATCACAACTGTTAATAATCATTTTGTAAAATCTCAAGCAGATTCAGAGCAATTTGCTAAAAACGAAAAAGTATTATTACATATACAAAAAGGTCCATCTGACGCTACCATTCTAGAAAAAAAACGCGATGGCCTTACTGTGGCGATTGTAGGCATATTTATCGTGACACTTTTAATTGTAGGCAAAAATGTAGGGTTACAATCAATTCTATCTCTACTATTTAACACTGCGTTTATTATTGTTTCCATAGGCATTCATAATACTTTTTCAGGTACAAATTTATTTTTATTAATGAGTATAGCCATTATTTTATCAACTATTCTTACATTAGTATTAGTAACTGGGTGGCAAAAACGAACTTGGGTTACGATAGTTGCTACTTTATCTGGAACGTTTTTATGTGTAGGGATTACTGAATTATTAATTCAGTTTACAGGTGGTAATGGCATCAAATATGAAACAATGAGTTTTTTAACGCTACCTCCAAAAGATGTCTTTATGTCTTCTGTTCTTATAGGAACATTAGGAGCGGTGATGGATGTAGCCATTACAATTTCTAGTGGAATGTACGAAATTCTCCAGCGTACGCCTCACATTTCAATGGCTCGTTGGGTTTTAGCTGGACGTCATATTGGCCAAGATATTATGGGTACCATGACCAATATCTTATTATTTTCATATTTATCAGGTAGTCTAGCTATGGTATTAATTTACTTAAAAAATGCGAATACATTTACTTACACAATATCTATGAACTGGTCTCTAGAAATGACACGTGCACTGACTGGTGGTATCGGTATTGTATTGACCATTCCTATAACCATAGGACTTATGGTCACTATATTTAAGTGGAAAGGAGTAAGTCGATGACTACAATTTTTTTACTCGCACTATTACTTTTTATTTTAATGGTTTTGCTTGGCGGTAAAAAAGGACTCATTTCCTATCTCACTTTATTTTTAAATTTTATTATTCTTATTATTAGTATTGTTTTCATTCTGTTTGGCATGCCAATCTACCTAATAGCCTTTACTTTTTGTCTTGTGACTGCTGCTTGTAACCTTTTTATTTTAAATAGTTACAATATCAAAACACAAGCCGCATTTATCGGAACGATAGTAACAACAGTGCTTCTTATCATAGGCGTCTATTTATCTGTAAAATTTGGTCATCTACAAGGTTTTGCTACAGAACAACAAGATGAAACCTATATATTTTCAATGAATATTGATATAAATATGCTACAATTCTCTGTTTTTACTATTATGTTGGCTGTCATCGCTGCTGTAATAGATTTAACGATTACAATAAGTTCACCAATGTATGAGTTGAATGAAACCAATCCTAATCTTTCTCGTAAAGAATTATTTCAATCTGGTATGCGTGTGGGCAGAGAAATTCTTGCTACTTCCGCTAATACAATTTATTTAGCTTATTTTGGTGGACAATTAACATTATTCTTTTGGTTTTTTCAACTTCATTATTCATTTGGGCATATTTTAAATTCTAAAATTTTTGCTCAAGAGTTTATCTCAATCTTATTAGGTGGCATTGCAGTCGCGTTAAGTATTCCTATCACGGCTTGGGTTAGTGCTCGGTTGATTAAATATCATCAACTTAAACAAACAGATCACCACATTACTACTTCATCCTTAAACGAAGATATAAAATAGTAAAGACCAAACAGTGGCATTTAATGATTGAAAGCATCAAATGTCACTGTTTTATTTATTCAATACTTATGTTGAAAATGTTTCAATCCACTTAATTACAGCTGGTGCGATATATTGTGTATCAAATTTATTGAACCAACGAATATCAGTAACTTCATTATCAATTTGAACTTCATTCCAATTAATACTTCGATTAACCTTAAATCCATTTAATTCGGTCAAAGTATTTGGTTGAGGATAGGCTTCACCAATCACTTTTCCAATATATGTAAAATCATCTTGAGAAAAATGAAGTTGTAGTTCTTCTTCAATTTCTCTTTGAATAGCTTCTAAGAGCGTTTCACCTTCATCAATTTTCCCACCAGGAAAATAATATTTTTCTCTGTGACGCACTTGTACCAGTAAAATTTGGTCCTCTGTTTCTTCCACTAAACATACACATTTAATCATTCTATTCATCCTTATTAAAATATTCTCACTTCAAAAAAATAATTTAATTTAGTATGATATTAACATACATTAAAACAAACATTGGGACAAATTCTTAATGAGTGGTATAACATTCAGATTTGTTTTTTATTTTTATGGAGGTCTTGTATGATGGCAAAACAATCAAAACTTTCACGCTTATCTAGTTTAGTAAGTACAGCAGGATTTATTGTGGATGGATATAATGGACTTAAATATAGTGCAAAAAATAAAAATTTAGTTTATCTATCACTAGCACTTAGCACAGCGGGTACTGTGTTCGATTTTATAGTTTCTATGAGATCACCACGTAAATTCACATCATTTATCTCATTTATTGTTAATGTGACACGCTTAGCTTCAAGCTTTAGAAAAGTGAAAGAAGATTATCATTTCGAATAAAAAAACGAGCCTAAGACATAATGAATTGTCTTAGGCATTTTTAATATATTGGCAGTCGATGACTGAAGTAAAAATACGCTTGTATCAAGCTTTTTTCAATTCTAGTCCCGGATTCCCAACATAAAGACTTTCAATAAGAAAGTCTATGTCCAACGCAAATTAGGGATACGTTGCCAAGGTAGGACGACGGATTCAAAATGAATTCTGTCCCATTTCCTTCATTTTTTTACTAATGAATAAATTTATATTGTCTAACTTGATAGGCTGGAATTGTACGATATGTTAAAATTCCTGGACCTGCACTAAAGTTCATTTCAGATACTAAAATACTTCCATTACTATTGACGCGTTCTACAAATGCAACATGACCATAGTAGCCAGCATCTGATTGAGCAATTGATCCTACAGTAGGATGATAATCAATTCTATAGCCATCTCTTTCAGCTGCATTATCCCAGTTATTTGCATTCCACCAATATGTACTAATACCTTTACCGATTTGAGCACGACGATTAAAGACATGCCATGTACATTGACCCCAATCATATAAATTTCTATGATTAAAAATCGGTGTATGATAATAATAATTTGATGATGAACTTGTACTATTTGTATTACTACTTGATGATGCTGTGCCGCTTACGCGTAATGTTTGACCTGGGTAAATAAAGAAATTATTTAACCCATTTAAACGCATAATATTTTGATATGTCGTATTATATTTCCAAGCGATGCCCGATAATGAATCACCGTAACGCACAGTATAGTAGCTTGAAGAACTAGATGAATTTGAGCTACTTTGTGTGTGGCTACTCGAACGTGCTGTCCCTGAAACTTTTAATGTTTGACCTGGAAAAATTAAAAAGCTATGAAGTCCATTTAATTCCATAATATGGCGGTACGTTGTACCATAGCGACTAGCAATTGATGATAAACTATCTCCACTTTTTACTGTATATGTACTGCTTGAGTTATTACTATAAGAATGGGATGAACTAGAGCCTGAAACAGTTAATACTTGATTTGGAAAAATAAGATTTGATGTCAAACCATTTAATGATTTTAATTTAGCTATTGTTATACCATAGCGATTTGAAATAGACCATAATGATTCTCCACTTTTTACGGTGTGAGTTGTTGCTGCTTCTGCTTGATGTGCAAATATTGTACTAAATGCCCCAGTTCCAATAATTGCTGTTGCAAGAACTTTTTTATTCATAAATAAGCGCCTCCTTAATTTTATGCTTATCTTTGACATGTCCTCATGACAATTGTTGTATTAACGCTTAGTTTTATTACGTTAATTCTAGTGCTTTAACTTTAATTTTTTCTACTCAAGTAGTCTACTTATATAAATTAATATATTTCATCATAATATTCCATTTCAATTTGATTACATAATGATGAAATTTTAGTACGATACTTATAAATTTAAAACTTTATAAAAATCAATTTCTTTAGTCTAATTATTGCATAACGCAAATAAGGATTTTTTTAATGTGATTATATTTAATCAAAAATTTATGATACTATTGAAAATGATATAAAAAAAGAGCGAGACAGAATTCATGTTTGAATTAGCTGTCCCACTCCAAGAGTCGAAAAAAGCTTGATATATGTGTATTTTTAATTCATTAACCTACGATACATGCTAAACGACTAAACAACGATTGATATTCTACAATTTTTAACTTACTATTTTAAGCTATCTTCAATGTCTTTAATTTCTTTTTGAGATAAATCGACTGCTTTTTCGCCATCTTTAGTGTCTTTTTTCAATGCTTCTTGTGCTTCTTTACTATGATATAGATCTACAATTTTTTTGTATGTTTTATTATCTTTATCTTTTGAGTTAACGGCAATTAAATTAATGTATGGTTTAACTGCATCTGAAGTAGAACTTTCTAAATAAATTGGATCTTTCTTAGCATCTAAGCCTGCTTTCGTTGCTACACCATTGTTGATAACTGAAATATCAACATCATCTAATGCACGTGCAGTTTGTTGAGCATCTACTTCTTTAATTTTTAAATGTTTAGGGTTATCTTTAATATCTTTTGTTGTACCACTTAAACCAAAGTTATCTTTTAATTTAATAAGTCCTGCTGATTCTAATAATTTTAAAGCACGCGCTTGGTTAGAAACATCATTTGGAATCATCACTTGCGCGCCATCTTTAACATCTTTAATATCTTTTACTTTTTTAGAATAGATGCCTAAAGGTGCTAATACGGTTGTACTAATTGCTTCAATTTTTGCATCTTTATGTGCTTTTTTATATTCATTTAAGAAAGCAAAGTGTTGGAATGCATTCATATCGATATCTCCATCACTTAATGCTTTATTAGGTACGTTATAATCTGAAAAGTGCTTAATTTCTAAATCAATATCATCTTTTTTTGCTAATTCTTTTACTTTTTCCCAAGCAGCAGTATCATTTGATGCTACGCCAACTGTTACTTTCTTACTATTTCCTCCGCCTGAACATGCCGCAAGGACAATAATAGATGCTAATAATAAACCGATTATTCTCTTCATTAAAAACTGCCTCCCAATATTAAAATAATTTATTTAAATAACTAATTTCTGCGAATTATTCTAGAAATAAAGTTACCTAATGACTGAATAATTTGTACGATAATAACTAGAACGACAACTGTAATAATAATGACCAATGTATCAAAGCGTTGGTAACCATAAACAAGCGCTAAATCTCCAATACCACCGCCACCTACAGCACCGGCCATAGCTGTACTACCAATTAAACCAATAATCGCTGTAGTAATAGCTAGTACAAGTGAACCTAATGCTTCAGGCAATAAAAAATGACGAATAATTTGAAGTGGTGATGCTCCCATAGCTTTTGCTGCTTCAATAATGCCATCATCTACTTCTAAAAGTGAATTTTCTACTAAACGCGCAATATATGGTGCTACATATACTGTAAGTGGAACAATTGCAGCTGTCGTACCGATTGACGTACCTGCAACTAATTTAGTAAAAGGTACAATTGCGATTAATAAAATGATGAATGGAATAGATCTTAAAATATTAATAATTGGATTAAGAATTTGGTGAATAACGACATTAGGCCAGATTCCATGTTTTCGAGTGACTACAAGTAAAATACCTAATGGGATACCAATCAATGCACCAATAATTAATGATACTGTTACCATATAAAGTGTTTCATACAATGCTTGCATTAATTGAGATGACTCTATGCTTGAACCAAACATTTAACGCACCTCCTCATAATGAATATGTCGCTCATTAAAATATGATTCTACCGTGTCACGACTAAATTGTGCATCGTGTTCAAAGCGTAACCATAAATAACAAATCGTTTCATCTTGAATATCTGACATAGACGAGAATAGAATATTTACATTAAAACCATATTGGTTTATTAACTCGTTCATTAATGGATAATCAATTTGCTTTTTATCTAAGAAAAGTCTGTAATCTGTATAATGATTATCTGCTCTTTCAAATGAGGCACGTAATGCTTTAGAAGGCTCTGTACTAATAACTGTTGATACAAAATTTTGTGCTGTTTTCGTTTTCGGATGACTAAACACATCTTTTACTGTACCAATTTCTACAACTTCCCCGTGTTCCATTACAGCTACACGATTACAGATTTTTTGAATCACGCTCATTTCGTGAGTAATCATCATAATCGTAACCCCAAATGTTTCATTCACATTTTTAAGTAATTGAAGAATAGAACTTGTTGTCGCAGGGTCTAATGCACTTGTCGCTTCATCGCACAATAATATTTTAGGATTTGTTACAAGTGCTCTTGCAATTGCAACACGTTGTTTTTGTCCTCCGGAAAGCTCATCTGGAAATTGATTTTTCTTATCTGCAAGTCCCACAAACTCTAGCATTTCTTCAACTTTCTCTTTAATCTCAGAATTACTTTTGTGACTCAGTATCAATGGCATTGCTACATTTTTAAAAACGGTTTTAGAATTTAAAAGATTAAAATGTTGGAAAATCATTCCTATATCTTTTTTTACGTTGCGAAGTTCTTTTTCACTATATGTATTAATATCATGTCCATCTACAATAACATGGCCCTCTGTAGCTTGTTCTAATTGGTTAACTAAACGTACTAGTGTACTTTTACCAGCACCACTATAACCAATCACACCAAACACATCACGCGCATCAATTTTAAAAGAAACATCTTTTAAAGCGTGGATGGTTTCTCGTTTCTTTCGAAATACTTTATTTACACCCTGAAATTCAATCACTATGTTCACCCTTATCTAATTCTGATTAAATTCGTATGATATGAAGTATAGGCAAAAGTTAAGGATGCGTCAATATAGTTTTTTAAAAAATTGAAAATTTCAGATATTTTTAGTATTGAATTACTCTTTTAGTTCCAAATATCATAATAAAAATACAAGAGTACAATAAATATCGTTTCAATTTCTATTGCACTCTTGCATTAATACTTTCACTATATTCTATTTATTTAGCGTATCTATGGCTTGTTTTAAATCTTGTACTAAATCTTCAGTGTCTTCAATACCGATTGATAATCGAACTAAACCATCTGTAATTCCTTCTTTAGCACGCACATCTGCTGGAATAGATGCATGTGTCATCAAAGCAGGTACAGAAATTAAGCTTTCCACCGCACCTAAGCTTTCAGCAAGGGTGAAATAGTGTGTTTCACGAATTAATTGTTTAGCTGCTTCTGTATCTTTGACTTCAAATGCAACAACGCCAGTATGACCACTTGCTTGAGCGATATGAATATCATGATTAAGATGACTTTCAATACTAGGATGGAACACTTGTTGTACTGATGGATGTTCTTGTAACATTTTCACAATACCTTCTACGTTACGATTGATTTGTTCCATACGTAACCCCAGTGTTTTAATTCCTCGAATTAATAAATAACTATCTTGTGGTCCTAATACACCACCTGTAGAGTTAGAAATAAATGCTAAGCGTTCACCTAATTCATCATTAGATGTAGCGACTAAACCTGCAACAACATCACTGTGTCCACCAATATATTTTGTTGCTGAATGTAATACAATATCGATTCCAAAATCTAACGGATTTTGATAGTACGGTGTCATAAATGTGTTATCGACTACAGAAATGAGTTGATTTTCTTTCGCAATTTCTGCTGCACGTCGAATATCTGTCACACGTAATAAAGGATTAGACGGCGTTTCGATATATAACATTTTTGTTTCTGGTTTAATATAATCTTTTACGTTTTCAATATTTGTAGTATCAACGAAATCAACATCAATACCAAATCGTGTAAAGACTTTTGTTAAAGCACGATAAGTTCCACCATACACATCAGAATTTAAAATTAAATGATCACCTTTATCTAATAACATTATAACAGCGCTAATCGCAGCCATACCTGAACCAAATGCAAATCCATGTTTACCATTTTCTAAATTCGCAATGACGCTTTCAATAGAAGCACGTGTTGGGTTTGCAGTACGTGAATATTCATAACCCTGTCTTAAATCACCAATATCATCTTGCAAATAAGTACTTGTTTGATAAATTGGTGTCGTTACTGCTCCAGTAAAATCATCCGTCGTATGTCCACCATGAATCATTTGTGTTTTTTTCTTCATTATTATTCTCCTTTGTATTCAAATATTTTTTTTGACATATAACGATCACTGCCATCTGGAAAAATTGTTACAATAATACCTTTATCAATACGACGTTTAATATCTAAAGCACCTTGTAATGCTGCACCAGATGAGCTACCAACAAGTAGTCCTTCTTGTTTAGCTAATCGTTTTACATTTTCAAATCCTTGATTATCACTAACTGTAATAATATCATCAACGATAGATTTTTCTAAAAATACCGGCCATTTTTCAGAGCCAATACCTTCAATATCATGAGCATGTGCTTTGCCACCATTCAAGACTGAGCCTTCAGGTTCAACAATAATATTTTTAACATTAAATTGTTGTAAATGTTTAGCTACACCGGTAAACGTTCCTCCAGATCCAGCACCAGCTACAAAATAATCAATGTGTGGTAATGCCTCTGTAATTTCTTTTCCAAGTGTATGCGTATAGGCTTCTGGATTATGTTCAGTTTCAAACTGGTTCATATATACTGCATCGTATTTGTCAGCATAATGACGCGCTTCTTTTTGTGCACCAATCATTCCCTTATTTTTAGGTGTTCGTTTGATTTCAGCACCCAATACTCGCATAATTGAAATTTTTTCTTCTGAAAATCCTTCTGGGGCAAAAATCACACACTTTAAATGATAACGATTAGCGGCCATTGCTAATCCAATTCCTGTATTACCAGCTGTAGCTTCAACGATGGTATCTCCTTTTACAATACGTTTTTCTTTTAGCGCAGTTTCTACAAGATATTTCCCTAGTCGATCTTTAATACTTCCACCAGGATTAAATTGTTCTAACTTCGCATAAATTTGTACATGTTCATCGCTAAAACTTTCTAATAATACTAGTGGCGTTTGTCCTATTAAATCATAAGTAATCATATCTTTCGTTCAATACACTCATGTAATGTCTGAACATACCTACTTTCTATAATCATATTCATTTCCAATATTTAATTTTAATTCTTACTCAACCGCTACGAATTATACGCTAACTTATATCTTATTGCAAAAAGCTAGATTCTTTATGTAAAATGTAATTAGTTATTGCGTTTAAGTACTCATATTATGATAAAAGTGAACTACTGGAAATGAATTAAATTTTACGATGAATCAACGTACAAAGGAGAATCGATGATGACATCTAAAGCAGACTTATCTTTATCCGTCTTTACTAAGGATGATTATAAAAATTTAAATTATAAAAATAGTACATTTAGAAACTCAATGTACGACGAAATTGAAGTAAATAAAAGTCACTTTAAACATTGTGATTTTAGCGAAGGTATTTTTAGGAATGTAAGCACTATTTCAAATTCAAAAATGATCAATTGTAATTTTGATAAAAGTATCTTTGAAAATGTAAATTTTTTCAAGACGCTGATTAGTAAATCAAATTTAACTGTTACCTCATTTGATGAAAATCATTTTAATACATTAACGATTGAACATTCTATTTTTAAAAATAGCAATATACGTAATGTAAAATTTGATAACGTCACGTTTAAAAAAGTGATTTTTGAAAATGTCACTATGGATTTGTGTCATTTTGAAAATGTAAAAATAAAAGATTGTATATTTAAACATGTCACTATTAATAATTCTTCAATTCCTGAAAAAATATTAAAAGAATTACATAAACAAGATGTTACGTTTGAAAATATGTAATTCAAATTATCTTTATGCTAAACAGAGTCTAGAACAACGATTTGTATTCTAGACTCTGTTTATTTTTGTTAATGTTAAAATAATTGAACAATAAAAACTAATATAATAATAATGGGCATCATATATTTAATTAAAATATACCATGGAACAAAAAGTTTAAATTTATCTTTCCCAAAGCTCTCTTTTAATGCTTGTTTATCTAATAATTGACCTACAACTAATGTCGTTCCTAATGCTCCTAATGGCATCAAGATATTCGATACGATAAAATCCATATTATCAAAAATTGTACCCGCTCCAAACTTAATTCCACTTAAACTGCTAAATGATAGTGTTGCTGGGATACTAATAATAAATACTAATATACTTGCAATAACTGATATAGCTTTTCGTTTAGTATTATCATTTTTAGTGAAATTTGAGACATTTAATTCCAATAAAGAAATAGAAGACGTTAATGCCGCAAATAAAAATAGAATTAAGAAAATTAAATAAAATACAATACCAAAGCCCATTTGATTAAATACTAACGGTAACACTTTAAATAAGAGTCCTGGTCCTTCTTGAGGTGCATAACCAAATGTTTTTAAAGCTGGGAATATTGCAAGTCCTGCTAATACAGAAACTAAAATATTCATAATAACAATTGAAATGGCGGAAGATTTAATCGTCATTTCCTTAGGCGCATAACTCGCATATGTAATCATACCTGTCGTGCCTAAGGATAGTGTAAAGAACGATTGACCTAATGCAAATAAGACACCCTTAACTGAAATATCTTCTATTCTCGGTTGTAATATATAGCGAACGCCCTCTAATGCTCCGTCTAATGTCAATGATTTAGCAACAACAATAATTAGAAAAACAAATAATAAGGGCATCATCATTTTAGAAGCTTTCTCTAAACCTTTTTCTACACCTAGCATAACGATAATCATTGTTAAAAGAATAAAAATACCCTGTCCCAACACAGTTAACCACGGGTTACTAATTATTTTTTCAAATTTAATTTGAGTTAATGACGTATGTTCAACAGATAATAATTGTAAAAACACATTCCCAATATATATAACAATCCAGCCACCGATAACACTATAAAAGCCGAATAAAATAAAAACAGCTAAATTTCCATTCCACCCAATAATATTTAACCATTTTTTTCCTGTTAATTTACTATAAATTCGAGTCGTATAAGTGCGCCCCATTATTCCTACCGTAAATTCCATAATCAGTAACGGTAATCCTACAAAAATAGTAAAGATTAAAAATAAAAATAAAAAAGCGCCACCACCATAAATGCCAGCCATATATGGAAACTTCCACATTGCGCCTAATCCTATAGCAGAACCAGCACTTGCTAGAATAAATCCGGTTGATGTTTTCCATTGTGATTGATTACTCATTTTCTATCTCCCTTTAACGCGTTAAAGCATGTGTGCGATTAAGTTCTACTCTAACATGTCTGACTAAATAGTGCAATATGCATATAAATGAGTATTAAAAAGATAAGAATAGATGTAAATGACATCTCTCAACTATTCTTATCGTTTAAACTTACTGTTACATTTATTTTTCAAAATCATATATTATGGATTGACCTTCATCTACTTCTTGAATATTCAAACTTTCGATATGATCAACATTAATGTAATGAACTTGTGAGTCATCTTTTAGAAATAAATAGGCCAATTCATCAAATTCATCAATAATACGCTGTATGCATGTGTCATAGTCTGGACCATCTTGGAACGTTTTAAATTCTTTATAAGTAGTTCCAGAAACCGTTGTATATATAAGTAAGAATGTACGTTTCATCTTATTACTCCTTTATTCAGATTTAAAAAAAGTTACAACTTGAGTGATAACGTCTTCATGTCCATCTCCATAAGTCATTAAATGACGACTTAACGGATGACATGTTAAATCTTTGTTATTACTATCAATATGATTAAAAATATAATGGGCACTATTTTGATAAAAGGCATCATCATTACCACCATACAAAATACGAGCGGGAACATGTATACGTTCTAATTCATTAGAAATTATCTCAATAAATGCTTTAAATTCTGCGATATGTGGTTGATAGTCTTGAATTGTTCCAAGTTGTTGTTGTGAAGTAGTTTCATCAAATTTCAATAATTGATTCATGCGCTGACCATAACGTTCCATACGCCACGCAATACTTTTTTCTTCTTTTTCACTTGGTGCAGACATCACTGCTATTTTAGAAACATCAAATAACTCAGCTAACTTTAATGTAAATAGTCCCCCTAGTGAGATCCCCGTTACAAAAATAGTGTCAAACCCTTTATTTTTTAAAAATTGATACCCTTCTAATACATCATTCCACCAATCCTGAATCGTAAATTGAGTAAATTGGTCTAAAGGTAAGCCATGTCCCTGATAATTTGGTGCAAAGCATGTGAAGTTTTCTTCATTAAGCGCCTTAGCTAATGGTTTTACATCACGAACAGTTCCTGTAAATGAGTGAAGTAATAATATCGCTTCTTTTCTTGAACCTTCTAAATAAATCGGATGTGGTGATTTGATTTTCATAGTATTCTCCCCTTTTAAAATACTTATGTTATGAAACTTAAGCTTTACTTCTTTCTTAATTTAATATTAAAGAGTGGTAACGTCATTGAAAATAAAGCAACCCAAATCATTCCTAACGAAAAACCACCAATGACATCAGTTAGATAGTGAGCGTGGAAATATAACCTACAACTTAATACGCCTATCCAAAATATAACGACAACTATAGCAATACTATATCGTATCGCTTTGTTTTTAATAAGTGGAATAACAACTAAGAGTATAGCTAAAGCAAATAATGTACTGGCATTTGAATGACCACTTGGAAATGAATATCCATGGTCTACTAAAAGATGGTTATACGGACGAGGACGAGCTATTATTTGTTTAATTAAAAAATTAACATAAGTTCCTGTATAAATCGTAACTAATAACCACAATGAAAGTTTATAATTTTTAAAAATTAAGATAAGTGCTAAAAATAACGTTATGTAGAGAATGGATTTTACTTCTCCAAAATTAGCACAAAACGTCATCATTTTATGCCAAATTGTACCGTCATAGTGTCTTCTAGGTTTACCAAAATAGTTGGTCAACTCATGTAATGAGTTTAAATCTAATTTTTGCATTAGTGTGGTATGATAAATGACATTCATTGCCGTTATTATAAAAATAATTAATCCAACAACAAACATAGAAATAGTTTTAGTTGGCGATACTTCTAATTTATTTTTCATATTTGTTTTTCCTTTACTACATTTGATACTAATATTTTATGAAAACTCTTTCAAATAATATATCCGTTCTTCATATTCATTAAAGTTTGAAGATGTATCACACAATTCATTCATCAATATGTTGACTACTTAACTTAACTCATTGATCGTATTGCCCTTTTATACCTCTAGCATCAGAATAGTCGGACAAATGATAATGAGTAAGAGGTTCTGATTGAATTGATTCGTTCGCATCTCTATCTCTCTTTTAATGTTAGTTAGATTTTACAATAAATGATAAAAATTCGCTTGTAAAAAAAGAGATTAGGAATTATTTTTTATATAACATTTCCTAATCTCTTCTCGTACTTATAACATTTTATTTTAAAGTGATTTTTCAAGGTTCTTATCTAATTTAAAAACAATAATACGTTCACCAGTAATTGTACTTAAATCACTATGGAAGCTTTTAACTTCAGTACCTGTGATTTTGAAAACAAGTTGCATTAAATCATCTTGTCCAGATTCCACCAGTTCTGAGCGTGTACGTTTAATGTTAAGTAATCCCTCTTGAGTTTCACATACACGATACTCCGCAGGCGTCAAAATACCTTGTAAGTTGACGATAATCATATCTCGTAGAATATCTGTCTTTACTGACAACGAACCACGTCCAAGAAAATCTTTTTCCCATTGCGTAATTGCTTTACTAATTTCTGCTTCATACATACCTTTCGATTTCGTCATTGCTATAACAAATCTCCTAATGTTTAATTAACATTAGTGTATCATTTTTTAAATTAAAATCGAATAGCTTACCAATCTTTAAAACTACCCTTTTCATCAATACTTGCAAGACGTACCCATTGATGATCGACTTTTTGTTTAAACTTAATATTATCATTAAGTAAACGTTGTATATAACGATCTGGTGCTTGAATCACGACTAATAATCGAATTGGAGCATGATAAATTTTATTGTCCCCTGCCATCACAGACTGCCATGGCAATCCAGCTAATAAATCACTTGAATTCCCTTGCATAACGCCAACACCAGAAGTGACAGATTGTGTTGTTTTATTACCGCTACCATAAAAATGTGGTGCCACTGTAGAGGCATAATACTGTAGGTTAATCCACTGTGCAACGAGTGCTGGACCAGAAATAATTGTATTTAGTAATTGACCATCAGGATCTTTCGCATAATCATAATTATGTAAAAATGCACGTCCTTCTAAATTACTACCTTCTGTAATACTTCGTTGCCCAATAATAAATTCTGCATTACGTGCTAAGCCCCATTCTGGACGGATTTCGCTCCAATCATTTGCAAAGCGATGTGCTTCCGCAATTGGATGTTTCAATTCTCTATCGCTTAAACGAGGTAATTGAGCAAGACGTTCTAAATTTGCATGATAACTTACACGTGGCATGGCTTCTTCTAAAATATCAAATGCTTTCTTTGCTTCTGATGTTAATGAGGGAACGTAAATCCATTCTAATTCATCAATTGATGTTTTATGTTCTGCAGCAACAAATACTGTCTCATCCGGAATATGAATGCCTTCAGCGGCTAACCCTTGACGTACTAAAGGTAAATTGCACATCATGGCAAGTAATTTCGCATTAAATCCACTTGAAGCTCCTCCACAAGCACCACATTCTAATGATGCATGGTAGGGATTATTGTTTGTTTCGCTTCCATGCCCTCCAAGTACTACTAATGGCGCAAAATTTGTAGTTAAATCCATTAATTGTAACGCTTGTTTCGTAAAAGCAATTTGTTCTTCTTCAGTAAATCCAACAGGCAAATCACTATGTACATGATGATCTCTATCAATCGTTAGCTTAGCATTCGGTTTTTTTAACCAATTTTTAGTCAATTTACGAATAAATACGCCTGTTTTCTTTGGCATTAATGTACTTGCAAGTGTATTTAAACTTAAAAATGGCCCACTTAATTCTGGCAATAATAAACTAGGTAGCACATTATTTTTCATTAATTTAAAAGTATAAAACATGGATGTAATGGAATGTTGCTGTTGATTATACGTATTTAATGCATGTCGCTCTGCATATTCTTTAATAGTATATGCAGGAGGTACCATCACTGGTAAAGAATCATGACTAAACTGTTCATCTAATGCTTTTTTTCGTATAGGTAAACCAAAGAAACCTGCAATTCCTATAGTTTCAAATGGCCCTTGATTTTCTAAATGACGACGAAATGGTTCAGAACGTACATCGATACAAAATGCAAGTTGTACTTTTGTAGGTTGTTTGTCACGCTTGACCGATTTATCGTAAATCATCTCAACAAGTTTGCGTTCGTGAGTTTCTTCCCAAGCTTCTAACCATAATTTCTTGAAGTATAATGGATTAAAATCATGAGCAAACTTCAAGTGTTCAATTTGACCCTCAATAGACATCTCAGCCCATTCATCAATCGTCATTTCACCATAATATAACCATTTACTCACAAGTTCTTTTATTCTTTTTTCAACATTTAAGACTGCCGGACGGCTCATTTTTTCAGTATCTAATAGAATACATTCCATTGTAAGGCGTATTGCAAGATATTGAGTTAATAAGTCTTTTTCATGTTCATGTTTTTCAGCACGATAATACATCATACCTGCCCAACCTGGTAACGATAAAAGATGTCCAGTTAAATAAAATTCATATTCATCTTCAGCAATATCTAGATGATTAAGTGCCATGATTAATGCGTCTTCATAGTTGTGTGGCAACATCTTAATCATTTTACGTTGAGTTTTAGTCAACATTGGATCATATTTCGCTAAATGTAACCAGGCTACATAGAACCCTTCTTCGCGTTTAGGCATTGTCCAACTTGATTGGAAAGTATCTAAATATAATTTTGACCATTTAATAATATGAGTATTTAACTCATCCATTAAAGATTCGCCTTTAGCATTAAATGCATTTGCACTTTTTGAACGTGCATAAGCAAATGACTCATTTTCGAATACTTTTTTGAGTTTTGAGACTTCTAATTTCAGATAGGCTTCTTTAGTAATTAAATCTCTCGGAATATCTTTAATATTCATAGCATTTTTGCAGTACGTATCCACATGAGTCTTAGGAATATCCGTCTTATAAGATTGAATAGCTTGTTGTACTTCTTCTTCAACGATATGTTTATCAATCTCACCATTTTCAAGCGCCGTCATTACAGAAGCATGGCTTGGATATAAATCAATATCACGCACATGTTTAAACCATTGTGCAACTTGATCAAAGGTTTGATACTCAAGTTCTTCCCATGGATTACGTGCTGCAAAGATTGAAATTGGTGAAAGTGGCGTAATCACACGACGTGCAGATTGAACAACGTCTTCTATATTAATAGTCATGTAAATGTTCACCTCTTATAAATATTTCTTTAAATAATTTGGATGGCTTTCTACAGATTTAAATTTAGCTTCTCCAATTTTAATTAACCATAAGTAAACTTTAGCAAAGGCTGTAGATGTACGATGGCGAGCGACCCAAATACTAAAAATACTACCTAGCACTAAAATTGCAATACTAATGATAATACTAATTAACGGTGGATGGGCAGGAGCCATATATACATGATGGAGTATATTAACAAATACTTGATGAGTCATAATATAAACCATTGCAACAACTACAATCATTGTAATACCTATAAAGCGTCCCATTACTCCTTTATTTAATGCTACAAGTTGATTCCATGATACAGAGATAGACCAAGCTAAGATAAATGCACTAATCAAAATATATGGGCTATGGTTACTTGTCATAAAAAATACAATTGCAATAATCAATGCAAGAGCTCTTCCAAGTATTATCCATCCATATGATTTCTTAATATTAGGTGGAGTTGGTATATTAAATCGTCTGACAACTGAGCCTGATTGTAAGAATAATGTAGCTTTAAATATACCATGCAATATTAAATGGATAATCGCAGCTGAATAAACACCCATTGCACATTGAACGAGCATAAAACCCATTTGACTCATCGTTGATCCAACAAGTTGTCGTTTATAATCAACATGTACTAAACTAATGCCCGAACCAATCAATACTGAAATACTAGAAATAATTAATAATATTGTAAGAGCAATAGAATTATCAAATATCGGTGAAAAACGCGTTAAAATAATGCCCCCCGCATTAACTATACCGGCATGCATAATAGCTGATACAGGTGTAGGCGCAACAACTGATTCAATTAACCAACTCTGAAATGGATATTGCGCAGCTGGAATAATAACAGCAACAACAAGCAATAAATCAATAACTAATTTTAGACCATGATTTAGAGCATAGTCATAATTTTGAGAAGGATCGATTGTCCATTCTCCTGTTCCTATGTATAGCAAAATAACCGCAATTAATAGCGCTAACCATCCAATAATAAAGGAACGTGCAGAAACTTTTGCTGCCTCCGCTGGAACTTTCCAAGTTTTATTCAATCTAATTAGTTGCGTTAAACAAAATAACGTTAATCCCCAGCATAAAGTCATTAAACGTAAGTCATTGCTTAACCATCCTAGTGAAGCAAAAACAGTTATAAATGTATATAAAGGAAAATACTTACGATAATTGTGATCTCCTAATAAATAACGCGTTGAAAACTTTTGAATAATAAAACCTAACGCTAAAACAAAAGCACCTACTAACCAAGCAAGTTTATCTAAGGCAAATATGCCAATAACTTCTCTTTCATTTATAGTCACTAACCCTACAATACCTACAATAACTGGCAATAGAAGTAAAGCTAAGTGAAATCTTATGTATTTAACTGGAACTGAGGGGATTAAAACAATCAACCCACTTAACGCTGCCATAATAAGCGTTATAAAAAATAATATAAGTAAACTACTCATACTTAACATTATCATTCCTCCACTTTTAAACTGTAACCTATATATAACTATTGCTTATAATATAATAAAACACCTACAATAGTTTAGTTTTATCCTATTAAAAAGGACGACTATCTATTGTAGGCTTCTTTTATGCTCATTCAATATATTTATTAATGCTCTTTAAGCAACCTATAATTTAGATTTAAGTACATTAGTTTTACCCTTCAATTAAACAATAAAGTAAATGATACTTTTTGCCTCATTGCTTGATATAAACCTATGTATAATTTAATGCATATTAAATACAATATATGAAAATATCAACTAAAAGTCAAATTTCTAATATATAAAAAGAGTTTGAGACGATAAAGTATGTCCCAAACTCTCACGGATAAAATGAATTTACTTCATTACTTATAAAATAACATATTTTGTTCAATATTCATGTAACAATTCTGTGAAAACGCTTAATTTTTTTGTAAAGTTTTTTAATATTTTATTTGCTTTTTTTGAATAATGAAGGATGACTATCATATTTTTGTGATTACCTTAGCTTTTTTGTCTTTAAATTTATTTTAATATTAAATCATTCTTTGTATCGATAACTTTAGCGCTTTAACAAGTTAAACTAGATTAAAATAAAGAAAGGTATAGTACTGATGCAAAATAAACAATATACATTAACCATTTCATTTATAATAAGTAGTCTCATTTTTTTAATAACTATTTTTTCGGTTTTTACTAAGTCGTTATGGACACATATATTAGATTTACAATCATTCTATTGGTTCTTAAACACATTTGGCGAACCAAAAATGAATTTCAAAGGTAATTGGTTCAATGACTTTATGACGTTTCTAGCATCATACGGTGATATTGCAACCTTTATTACCCTGACCCTTATCATCGCAACTATTGTTTTAATTAAGCGACGCTTCTTATTAGCAATATGGTTACCGACAACAGTAGCTTCAGCAGGTATCATAGGTATTGCGTTAAAAGACATCATTCATCATTCAAGACCTTATGATCACTTAACAATTGATGCAGGATTTTCATTCCCAAGCGGACATGCTTTAACAAGTACGATTGTTATTTTTGCTCTTATTTTTGTACTTATCCCTAAATTAGGAACTATCTGGGTAAAACGCATAATAAATACGGTGTTAATTGTAGTATGGTTAGGTATTTTATTTTCAAGATTATACTTCCATGCTCACTATCTCACTGACGTAGTTGGCGGCATATTTTTTAGTTTTTCATGGTTATTCATATCATTGATGGTGTATCAATATATTCTTCAAAAAGTACACCATAGAACATCATTACAACAAAGACGATAATCATTTCAATCAAAAAGAAATTAGCATAAACGTCCAAATTATTGAATTTAATAAAAAAAAGCGAGCATTTCTCACGAAAATGCTCGCTTTTTTTAATGGGCTACTCCCATTCTATAGTGCTTGGTGGCTTAGAAGTAATGTCATAGACGACACGGTTTACATGGTCTACTTCATTAACTATACGACTAGAAATTTTTTGTAATACTTCCCAATCGATACGTGCAAAATCACTTGTCATACCATCAATTGATGTTACAGCACGAATACCTACTGTATGATCATACGTACGATAATCACCCATAACACCTACAGATTGAATACCTGGTAGTACTGTGAAGTATTGCCAAATCTCTCTTTCAAGACCTTCTTCTCGAATCACTTCACGTAAAATCGCATCAGATTCACGAACGATTTCTAATTTATCTTCCGTAATTTCACCTAACACACGAATACCTAAACCAGGACCTGGGAATGGTTGTCTCCATACTAAATGTTCAGGGATACCTAATTCAATACCTAAGGCACGAACTTCATCTTTAAATAATGTATTAATAGGTTCAATCAATTCAAATTCCATGTCTTCAGGTAATCCACCTACATTATGATGAGATTTAATTGTTTGCGCTGTTTTTGTACCTGATTCAATCACATCTGTGTAAAGTGTACCTTGTGCTAAGAAATCAACATCTGTTAATTTAGCCGCTTCATCATCAAACACATATACAAATTCATTACCAATGATTTTACGTTTTTTTTCTGGATCAGAAACGCCTTTTAGTTTTTCCATAAAACGTTCTTTGGCATTTACACGAATAATATTCATATCAAAGCCTTCACCGAATTGTTCCATTACCATATCGCCTTCGCCTTTACGAAGTAAACCATGGTCTACAAAAATACATGTTAATTGATCACCAATGGCCTTATGCAATAATACTGCAACAACTGATGAATCTACACCACCGCTCATGGCACATAATACTTTACGATTGCCTACACGTTCACGAATTTTTTCGATTTCAATTTCAATGAAGTTTTCCATTGTCCATTCACCTGTACAATTACATACACGACGGACAAAATTTCTTAGTAAATCATTACCGTATTCTGTATGACGTACTTCTGGGTGGAATTGCACACCATAAATACGACGTTTTTTATCTTCGATAGCAGCATAATTTGTACTTGGGCTATCAGCAATAACTTCAAAACCTTCAGGAATTTCAATGACTTTATCTGAATGACTCATCCACACTGTTTGTTCTTCTGGTAAACCAAAGAATAACTCATCAGATTTTGCTTTAATAATTGCTTTACCATATTCACGTTCATTTGCACGTTCAACTTTACCGCCTAATAGTTTGGTTGTAAGTTGCATACCGTAACAAATACCTAACACTGGAATACCTAAATTATAAATTTCAGGATCAATCGTAAATGAACCTTCTTCATAAACAGAATTTGGACCTCCTGAAAGAATAATACCTTTAGGATTCATACGTTTAATTTCATCTATAGAAATTTCATGATCGTGTAATTCACTGTAAACGCCCATTTCACGAATACGACGTGTAATTAACTGGTTATATTGACTACCGAAATCTAAGACAAGAATTAACTCTTGTTCTTTAGCCATTTCCATAATAGTAAATCTCCTTTAAATTAATTTATGTAAACAATAGAAAGACGCTTTTCATATTTATAAAGACAATAAATAATTTCAACCTCTATAAACAATTTATAGAAAAGCGTACTTTCTTAATTTAATCGCTTCTTGCTCACCTTACATTAAAATGAATAGTTTGGTGATTCTTTAGTAATTTGTATGTTATGTGGATGACTTTCCGCTAAACCTGCAGGGCCCATACGTGTGAATTGTGCTTCTTCACGCAATACTTTTAAGTTTGGTGAACCAGTATAACCCATACCAGCTCTTACTCCACCCATAAGTTGATAAATGGTATCTTGTAATGGTCCTTTATAAGCTGTGCGACCTTCAATACCTTCTGGAACAAATTTTCTAGGAGATTTATCTTCTTGGAAGTAACGATCATTTGACCCTTTTTCCATGGCTCCAAGAGAACCCATTCCACGATATACTTTATATTGTCTACCTTGGAAGACTTCAGTAGCGCCTGGGCTTTCTTCAGTACCAGCTAATAAGCTACCTAACATAACAGCATGACCACCAGCCGCTAATGCTTTAATAATATCACCAGAGAATTTAATACCACCGTCAGCAATAATCGCTTTACCATGTTTACGTGCTTCAGTAGCACAGTCATATACTGCAGTAATTTGTGGTACACCTACACCTGCAACGACACGTGTTGTACAGATTGATCCTGGTCCAATACCTACTTTAACCACGTCTGCACCTGCTTCAAATAAAGCGCGTGTCGCTTCAGCAGTTGCAACATTTCCTGCAATAATTGTAAGGTCAGGATATTTATCTTTCATTTTTTTGACTTGCTCAATCACACCTTTAGAATGTCCATGCGCTGTATCAATAATTAACGCATCTACTCCTGCTTCTACAAGTTTTTGTGCACGAATTTCAGTATCTTTAGATGTACCGATAGCTGCTGCTGCAAGTAAACGGCCATGCTCATCTTTCGCTGCATGAGGGAATTCAAGTACTTTTTCTATATCTTTAATTGTGATGAGACCTTCTAAACGACCATTTTCTACTAATGGTAATTTTTCAATTTTATGCTTTTGAAGGATTGCTTCTGCTTCATCTAATGTTGTACCAACTGGAGCTGTAATTAAATTTTCTTTAGTCATCACATCTGAAATTTTAATTGAGAAATCTTCAATAAAACGTAAGTCACGGTTTGTAATAATACCAACGAGTGTTCTTGATTCTTCATCTTTTACAATAGGCACACCTGAAATACGATATTTACCCATTAATGCTTCTGCTTCATAAACACTTTCATCTGGTGTTAAGAAGAATGGATTCGTAATAACACCATTTTCTGAACGTTTTACTTTTTGTACTTCATCAGCTTGCTCTTCAATGCCCATGTTTTTATGGATGACACCTAAACCACCTTGACGTGCCATAGCAATAGCCATTTTAGATTCAGTTACTGTATCCATACCAGCAGAAATAACTGGAATATTTAATTTAATTTTATCTGATAATTCTACGCTTAAATCAACATCATTTGGTAATACGTCTGATGCAGCTGGAATTAACAAAACATCGTCAAAAGTTAATGATTCTTTAGCAAACTTATTTTCCCACATTTATAACACAGCCTCCATTTTTTATATAGTTAATCTTATTATTTCACATTTTCGTCGTTTTGTTTATACTTTATACCGTTAAAAAAGAAATTAAGAATAATAGCAGAGATTGCTCCTAAAACAATACCATTTTGAGTTAACCAAGCGAACTGTTCTCCTAAAGCTTTAAATGCTTGAGGTACAGCACTAATTCCTGTACCAAGTCCGACTGATACAGCAATAATTAATAAATTATTTTGATTTTTGAAATCAATATTTCCTAAAATACTTACCCCATAAGCCATTACCATACCAAACATAGCAATCATTGCACCGCCTAATACAGGTAAAGGAATAATATTAGCCAGAGCACCTAGTTTAGGTATACAACCACTTATTAAAAGTAAGACTACCATTCCGTATATGACTTTATTTTTCTTAGCTCCAGAAAGTGAAACAAGTCCTACATTTTGCGAATAAGCTGTATAAGGGAAAGAATTAAAGATTGATCCTAAAATGATGGCTAGACCTTCCGCAGTGTAACCTTTACGAAAATCTTTACGTTCTAGCTTACGACCAGTGATTTCACTTAATGCATGATATACACCAGTTGATTCAATCAGACTTACAATTGCTACAATTGTAAACACTAATGTTGCACCGAAATCAAAGCCAAATCCTGAGAAACGGAATGGTCGTGGAATACCGAGCCAATGTGCGTCACCAACTTGGCTAATATTAACTAATCCAAAGATACTAGCCAATATAGTGCCTATAACTAAACCAATCAAAATTGCAATAGATTTTAAGAATCCCGTTGTAAATCGTTGTAATAGTAAGATAACAATAAGTGTCACTCCACCTAAAATTAGATTTTTAGGGTTACCATAATCTTTAGCGCCTTGACCACCAGCAAGATAATTCATAGCAACGGGCATTAAGTTAATTCCGATAATTGTAACTACACTACCTGTAACAACAGGTGGGAAAAATTTAACTAAATAAGAAAAGAATGGAGCAATGATCACAACTAAGATACCTGATAGGAACAATGATCCATATAACACGTCTAAACCTTTAGTCTGTCCAATTAAAATCATAGGTGCTACAGCAGTAAATGTACATCCTAAAACAATAGGTAGCCCTGTACCAGTAATCTTATTTGCTTGTAAAAATGTAGCTACTCCACACATAAAAATATCTACTGTAATTAAATAAGCAATCTCTTCAGGTGAGAATTTTAAACTTGTTCCTACAATGATAGGTACTAAAATAGCACCTGCATACATTGCTAATAAATGTTGTACACTTAAAATTAAATTTTTCATTCATCTTCACCTAGTAAAGTCACTTTATTCCCTGTTAAGGAAGCAACTTTACATAATGAAGAAACAGTTAAACCAGCCTCTTCCAATCTTTGTCGTCCATCTTGGAAACTTTTTTCTACAACAATTCCTATGCCTACTGTTTCTGCTTTAGCTTGTTGTGCAATGTCGTACAATCCAAGTGAAGCATCACCATTTGCTAAGAAATCATCAATAATTAATACTTTATCTTCAGACCCTAAAAATTCTTCTGATACAATCACTGTACTTGTTTTATTTTTAGTAAATGAATGGATATCAGTACTGTAAAATCCATCTTTTAAAGTACTTGGCTTTGCTTTTTTTGCAAATAAGCATGGCACATCGAAATGTAATGCAGCCATGATTGCAGGAGCAATACCGGAAGCCTCAATAGTTAAAATTTTCGTAATCCCTTTATCCTTAAATTGTTTATAAAATGTTTGACCCACTTCATACATTAATTTGGCATCAATTTGATGATTTAAAAATCCATCAACTTTTAATATTTTTTCATCAATGACTACGCCATCTTCCTTGACTTTTTGTTCGAGCGCTTCCACTTCAAAACCTCCTAAACTTTATATAAAAAAACCCGAAACTTTTATCTAGTTTCAGGATCTATAAGTGAACAAGTACGATACACATTCATTTGTAACTTAGAAGTAAATAATTTAGATTTATAGATGATAAACACTACTTTACATTATACAAATGATAATATAGTATAAGACATCTTAGCCAATCCTCAAACTTCTCATTAACTTCCTTACCTTTGTACTTGAACTCATAGTCGCGTTGTTTATGGCAACACGGTAGAAACTTCTAAAGCCATATTCTTCAGATTATATGAGCAATATAAATTATTTAATGATAATAGCAAATTTTAAGCTTATTTTCAATAACTGATGGAGAGTTTATCCTTGTAATCACACTACTTATAAATGTAAGCGTTTAATATCATATAAAAAAACTGTATTTGTAAAACACATATGTTTAATTATATAATTATATAGAAACGTTTTATATCTATTCATTAGGGTATAAGTATTTAAAAGTAGCATGAAATGATGGAGGACGATGAATATGCCAGATATTACAGTTATAGATAATGAAAATCAAATTTACAATGTGATTGAAAAGAAAAAAGCAGAAGGATATTCAGAAAATGAGATATTTGTTATCAGTAAATCTAAATTACATTTAGATGATTTACATAATTCTCAAGTAACACTTATAGCAACAAGTGGTTCATTCAGTGATCGCATGTCACGCTTATTAACCGGTGAAGATGGTGAAGAAGCTGTATTGAATAATTTCAAACTATCTGATAACCAAGCAGAACAATATAAAAAAGATATGCTTGATGGCAAATTTTTAGTAATCGCTAGAAAAGACGCTTCTTCACATAATGAAGTTGAAAAAAACAACGCAGCTTATGAAGAAGTTGATATCACTCATTACGCTAATGAGTCTAAGGGTCCAAAATCTTAAAAATAAGTTTAACCATTCATTGTATTTATTCATGTCGATTGTTAAATGAATATAATTTCTTACAAATTAACAGTCAAAAATTAATATATGCTTCTTTCAAAGTAAAGTGTGAATCATTTATAACTTTGAAAGAAGTTTTTTAATATATTTTGTATTATGATGTGCTACTTTACAAATGTGCTATACTTAAAAAAATATGATGCGGGGAGATCGCTATGAAATTTCACACTATTCATTCTTTAGAAGACGCTTATTATCAAAAAGCCGTCGAGTTTTATAATAAACAATTAGATGTTGATTTTTTTGAAGACAGCATTATCACAAAACGGTCCTTACAGAATAATAAAACAGAAAATGATTATGTTTTGATTGTTGGTATTGAGAAAGAAAATATAATCAGTTTGGCTACAGCGCACTACGAGGCAACAACAAATTCAGCCTTTTTAGTCCACTTATTAGCTGTAGTTGATTCAAACTATGATGAAATCATATCTCAAACTTTAAATGAAGTTGAAACTCACCTAAATATATTATCTAATAAAGTACATGCTAGAGATATTAACTTTTTAATGATTGAAGTCCCGAAACTTGATAATAGTATATTAGATAATCAATTAATTAAACGACGTCATCATACCTTATTAGAAAATGACTTTGAACAACAATATGACATTGATTATTTGCATCCTAACTATACGTTTGAAGAAACACCTATACGTACTGACTTATTTATTAAATCTAACATTGAACTTACAAAAGACATCTATCCTGCTAGTGTGAAATCTAATTATATTCTCAAATATGTATTTGCGAATGGAATTTCTAGAGATATTATATACCCCCTTTTAGAAAAGATGAATTTACGTTTACCTTGATAGAACACTTGAAAAGCGCGATATAAAAGGTTAAACTAATATGCGAGGTTAGACTGACGTGTCACTAACCGAAGACAAACGTCAGTGTAAATGAACAATATTCTATAGATACGAAAGGACTTCAAATTATGTTAACTAAAGAATTCGCTCAACGTGTCAAACTAAGTGAAAAACAAGTCCGCAAAATCGTCCAACATTTAGAAGAACGAGGATATCAACTTAGTAAGACTGAATATCGTGGTCGTGAGGCTACAGACTTTAAAGAAGAAGATATTGAACTTTTCCAAGATATTGCAGAAAAGGTAAAACAAACAAATAGCTATGATTTAGCTTTCGAAGAATTAGAAAAAGAAAAAGATTTTTTACAAGTTATCGTTAAAGAAGACCAACAACAGTTACCAGCTGATCAAGGCGTCACACAATTGGTAGAAGACTTACGTACGGAAATACAAAAAATGCGTGAAGAACGTCAAATGTTAGGTCAGATGATTACTCAAGTTCATCAACAGCAAAATGAACTTAAAGAATTACAAAGTCAAATTACTGAAAAATTGAAAGCAAATAATGAGTCATTAGCTGCCATCCAAACATCACAACAAGCCATTCAAACTGCTCAAAAAGAACAATCTGATTATACTAAAAATAACTTAGTTAAAGAAATTAATGATAACAATCAACAAGCGATTGATAATTTAAAAGAACATCAAACTTATGTTTCATCTTCAAATGAGAAAAAAGGATTCTTAGCTAGACTATTTAATCTTTAATGTAACAATTGTATATAGTGCTATTTACTAAAACAGGATTGAAATTAAAAAGATTTCGATCCTGTTTTTTTGTTTTAATACTCATTTAGTGTCTATTTATAATTAATTTGTAAAAATATTTAGTAATTTATGTTATTTAAAGTATTGAATTATTATATATTTAATACTATTCTTATGAAATGTGTCGGATTTAACTAATAAAAGGAGAATCATTATATGGGAACATTATTTTCAATTATTAATATTGTCATAATGTTGATTTTCATTATCGGCTTATTCATTATGGCTAAAAAACATGTATCATTCCCTAAACGAGTCTTTACCGCTCTAGGATTAGGAATTGTATATGGTATTATTTTACACCTTATTTATGGTGTTAATTCTAAAGTGCTTGAAACTACAACTGATTGGTTTAGCATCGTTGGAGATGGCTATGTGACATTATTACAAATGATTGTTATGCCTCTTATTTTTATTTCTATTGTTTCAGCATTTAGTAAGATACAAATTGGCGATAAATTTGCTAAGATAGGTTCTTATATTTTTATGTTTTTAATTGGTACTGTCGCTATTGCAGCCGTTGTAGGTATTTTTTATGCCATTGTATTTGGCCTTGATGCTTCAAGTATCGATTTAGGTAGTGCAGAACATGCACGAGGAAATGAAATTAGTAGTGAGGCGAAGCAACTTACAGCGAATACACTACCACAACAAATTCTTGAATTATTACCAAGCAATCCGTTCTTAGATTTTACTGGTCAGAGAACAACTTCAACTATTGCAGTAGTAATATTTGCCATTTTTGTAGGATTTGCATACTTACGTGTTGCACGTAAACAACCTGATAATGGTAGCTTATTAAAACGTGGTATTGATGCTGTTTATGCTCTCATCATGTCAATTGTTACCTTTGTTTTAAGATTAACTCCTTATGGAATTATCGCAATTATGGCTTCTACAATTGCTACAAGTGATTTTGCAGCAATTTGGACATTAGGTAAATTCATGATTGCATCTTATGCAGCTTTACTTACAATGTATGTTATTCATTTAATTATTTTAGCGATTATGGGAATCAACCCTATTCGTTATGTCAAAAAAACACTTGAAGTACTGATTTTTGCATTTACATCACGTTCAAGTGCAGGAGCGCTTCCTTTAAATGTGCAAACTCAAACGCAACGTTTAGGAGTACCTGAAGGTATTGCAAACTTCTCAGCTTCATTCGGCTTGTCTATTGGCCAAAATGGATGTGCTGGTATTTATCCAGCAATGCTTGCTATTATGGTTGCTCCTGTTGCTCATGTTGACATAGATATACCATTCATTCTTACACTAATTGCTGTTGTAGTTATTAGTTCATTTGGTGTAGCTGGCGTTGGTGGCGGTGCAACTTTCGCTTCAATTCTTGTATTATCAACTTTAAACTTACCAGTTGCATTAGCGGGTGTATTAATTTCTATCGAACCAATTATTGATATGGGTCGTACTGCTCTAAATGTCAATGATTCTATATTAGCAGGTACTGGTACAGCACATTTAACAGGTAACTTAGATAAAGAAAAATTTAATTCTAATCATTATGGAGAATTATCCACAGAATCATAAATAACAAGAGAGGCAGAATTTCGAACAAATTCTGCCTCTCTTTTTTCGGTTTTATTTTATCTTTTCATTAATCCAGATTTATTTAATTGCTCTAACATATCCAATCGTGCTTTTCCACTTAAAAATCCAGCAACTTGTTGAGACCAGGTTTCATTTCTCACACCATTTGTACGGTCTTGATAGTATTTACTAACCATTTGATCATAAGCGTTTAATGTTTCTTTTTGTTGTGCTTTATTACTATTATAGACATTTTTATGGAAGACATGTCCAAAAGGTAAACGTGGTTTTGGTGATCCATTTTCATCCTCAGCTGGCTCCCCTATAGCCATACCAAATAGAGGGAAGGCATATTCAGGTAAGTCTAAAATCTCACGTACACGTCCGACATCATTGCGAAGCGAACCTAAGTATACAATGCCATAGCCCATATCTTCAGCTGCTAAAGCAATATTTTCTGATACTAATGCAACATCAATGGCACCAACTAATAAGCCCTCAGCTGACTCAAATGACGTCTCCATTTGTTGTTCTACATCTTCATTAATAAGACTATGACGATAATAATCTAAAACAAATACGAATAAATAGCCATTATCTACCACATAATGTTGTCCTGATACTTCTTTGAGTTCTGCTTTAATTTCTGGGTCTTCTACTCCAATAATTGAATACGTTTGTAAATAACTAGATGTTGAAGCACTTTGCCCAGCTTCAACTAACTTTCTAACAACGTCTTCACTTAAAGGTTGATCTTTAAATTTTCGAACTGAATGATGTTTTTTAGCTAATTCGTAAACATAATCTGACATTAAGTCCACTCCTTTTTTAATTACTGAATATATGTTAACAATTTATATTTTATTTTTCTTCTAAATTGCCCTTTATTTTAAATTAAGATTTGCATGCTAAACTAATTAAAGTTATCATAATAATGACAATTTTCAGATATCAAAGGAGAGATACTATGACTCACGCTAACAAAGAAGTTTCAACAGCCTTATATCAAGCTTTTACATCAAAAAAACCGATTGATTTTATCAGTTCCTCTTTTGAACTAAATGAGTTAGAAGCCTATCACACACAAGATGATCTCATTAATCAATTAAAAAATAAGCAAAAATCAGAAATTAAAGGTTACAAAGTAAGTATGACAAGTGCCGCCACTCAAGCCATTGCCAATACAAATGAGCCTGCGTACGGTACTATTTTATCTACTCAAGTAGTCGAAGGTGGTAACTCTATCTCATTATCAACATTATTTGATCCATTACTTGAACCTGAACTTATCTTTGAATTAACTGCAGATTTACCAGAGAATGCAGATGTTCAAACCATCTTAGAAAGTGTAAAAGTAGCTCCAGGTATTGAAATTCCTGACGCACGTTATAAAGATTGGTTCCCTAACTTTGCTTTATCAGATTTAATTTCAGATAATACTGCAACAGGTTTAATTGTGGTTGGAAAAAGAGTAACACCTCTTGATTACAAATCGTTTGCTGATATTAACTTAAAGTTATTTAAAAACGATCAAGAAATTGAAACAGGACATTCTAGTGACGTACTAGGAAATCCTATTGAATCTATAAAATGGTTAAATAAAAAATTACATTCACATGGAAAACGTTTAGAAAAAGGTCAATTTATTTCTTCAGGTACATTTATTTCACCACTACATTTAGAAAAAGGTATTTATATTGCTGAATACGAGAAAGTAGGAAGCGTAAAAGTAGAAGTCAAAGACTGATTTTAATAAAATAATATTGAAAATACTTGATACTCTCTTCAGATTTATATGTTTCATAGCGTAACTTGAAGAGAGTTTTCATCTATTATTTTTGATTTCCATTATCAAATACTTTCCTTTAGTTGAGAATAGATTTAAGCGAAAAGATGTATTTGTATTTACAATTTACATTTTTTAATTAGGAAAAATAAACCTCACAATATCTTAAAAAAGTTAATATTTTTTATATAAACCTTATTATATCAGTGCTTTATAATGTTTTTCTTACTTTTAAGTATATTATGTTGACGAAATAAAATCTACATGTAATAATATTAATCAAGAGATTAGAATTATTATAAATAAGCAATAATTATTATGTAGTTCTAATTAATATTCGATAAATCAGGAGGAATTTAAGTTATGTCTTTAATTAATAAAGAAATCTTACCTTTCACAGCTCAAGCATATGATCCTAAAAATGATGAATTCAAAGAAGTAAGCCAAGATGATTTAAAAGGTTCTTGGAGCGTTGTTTGCTTCTATCCAGCTGACTTCTCTTTCGTATGTCCAACTGAATTAGAAGATTTACAAAACCAATATAGCCAATTACAAGATTTAGGTGTTAATGTATTCTCAGTTTCAACTGATACTCATTTCGTACACAAAGCTTGGCACGATCATTCAGACGCAATCAGCAAAATCCAATACACTATGATTGGTGACCCTTCTCAAATCATCACTCGTAACTTCGATGTATTAGATGAAGAAGCAGGTTTGGCACAACGTGGTACATTTATCGTTGACCCTGATGGTGTAGTTCAAGCAGCAGAAATTAATGCAGATGGTATTGGCCGTGATGCAAGTACATTAGTAAATAAAATCAAAGCCGCACAATACGTACGTCAACATCCAGGTGAAGTTTGCCCAGCAAAATGGGAAGAAGGTTCTGAATCATTACAACCAGGATTAGACTTAGTAGGTAAAATTTAAGGAGGCATTTAAGTATGCTTAATGCTGATTTAAAACAACAATTACAACAATTATTACAACTTATGGAAGGCGATGTAGAATTTAGAGCAAGTATCGGCTCTGATGATAAATCTAAAGAATTAAAAGATTTATTAGATGAAATCGCTGAGATGACAGATTATATTACAATCGTTGAAAAAGAATTAAAACGCACACCAAGTTTTCAAGTAAGTAAACCTGAAGAAGATACTGGTATCACATTTGCTGGTATTCCTTTAGGTCATGAGTTTAATTCACTTGTGCTTGCCATTTTACAAGTAAGTGGTCGTGCGCCTAAAGAAAAACAATCAATCATTGATCAAATTAAAGGTCTTGAAGGTAACTACAATTTTGAAACTTATGTAAGTTTAACTTGTCAAAAATGTCCAGATGTAGTTCAAGCATTAAACTTAATGAGTGTAATTAATCCAAATATCACTCATACAATGATTGATGGTGCTGTATTCCGTGAAGAATCTAAGGATATCATGGCAGTCCCTGCTGTATTTTTAGATGGTGAAGAATTCGGTAATGGTCGTATGACAATTTCTGATATTTTATCTAAACTTGGCAGTACACAAGATGCTTCAGAATACGAAGATAAAGATCCATACGATGTATTAATCATCGGTGGTGGGCCAGCAAGTGGTAGTGCTGCAATTTATACTGCGCGTAAAGGTTTACGCACTGGTATTGTTGCAGATAGAATTGGTGGTCAAGTTAACGATACAGCTGGTATTGAAAACTTTATTACTGTTAAACAAACCACTGGATCAGAATTCTCTTCTAATTTAGCTGCACATATCGAAGAGTATGATATTGATGCTATGACTGGTATTCGTGCAACTAAAATTGAAAAAACTGATAAAGCTATCCGAGTAACTTTAGAAAATGATGCAGTTCTTGAAAGTAAAACTGCTATTATTTCGACTGGTGCAAGCTGGCGTAAATTAAACATTCCTGGTGAAGATCGCTTAATCAATAAAGGTGTTGCTTTCTGCCCTCACTGTGACGGACCTTTATTTGAAAATAAAAACGTTGCAGTTATCGGTGGTGGTAACTCTGGTGTTGAAGCAGCTATCGATTTAGCAGGAATAGTTAAACATGTGACACTATTTGAATTCGCTCCAGAACTAAAAGCGGATACAGTGTTACAAGAACGTTTACGTTCTTTCCCTAATGTTGATATTCACACAAATGCTAGAACTGCTGAAGTTCTAGGTGAAGATCATGTTACTGGTTTAAGCTATGAAGATATGTCATCTGGTGAAATGAAAGAATTAAGCTTAGATGGTATCTTTGTACAAATTGGCCTTGTGCCAAATACAAAATGGATTGGTGACGCAGTAGAGTTAAATAACCGTGGAGAAGTCGTTGTGGATCGTGAAAATAACACAAACGTTCCTGGTATTTTTGCTGCTGGTGACGTTACTGACCAAAAATATAAACAAATCATTATATCAATGGGTTCAGGTGCTAACGCAGCATTGAGTGCATTTGATTATATTATTAGAAATTAATTTACAGTTTAACTTTCTACATGAAAGTAAGACTTAGAACTTAACCTATCAAATATCTTCATTTTAAGCAGAGTCATTTTATTAATGGCTCTGCTTTTTTAATTTATTTTTTTACTGATATTGCCACAATTTGTTCATAGATTTATATTAATTTTAGGTCTTAAACATTCAATTCTGTTTCTATAAATGATACTCTATTATTATGCTTAAATAGAAACGTTTACTAATAAAGGAGATTATTGAAATCTATGAAAAAGAGTATGATTATTAGTAGTTTTTTAGCATTGTTATTAATATTAAGTGCTTGTGCACCTAATAATGATAATAATGAAGACAATCATAATCAAAGTAACGGTGTTAATGCACCGAAACATGCTAAAAACTTAACTGAAAATGATATTTTTACATCAAATAAATCACATCAAAAGCTTACTGAAGATGAAATGAACCAAGCAATCAAAAAATATCTAGATGTTAATAGTGATATTTTAGATAATAAATATATAATGCAAAGTCAAATCGACCGTCAAAGTTCAGGACAAACAAAAATCACTGATAAACAAGCTACAAAACTTAGTAATTTATCTAATATTGCTGTTAAAAATGACTTACACTTTAAAAAATATGTTGAAAATAACACATTGCCAGACGGCTATAAAGATCATGTAAATCGTATTATTAAATACTTTCATGCTTTGAATAGTACAATTGCAAATGTTGATGAAAGTATCGAACAACTGAATTACCAACCTCAAAATACAATTAACGTTGTAGATGTTCCTACTCATTATGCTGGAGATGTAAATGGAAACCAACAAAATAAAATCAAATCTTTCTTAAATAAGAAAGATATCAAAACAGACGTTTTTGATAAATAGAATAGGTAGTATCCGTTTGAATATGTTATTCAATCCATTAATGGTGACGTCTAATATATAAAAAATCTGAGACGATGAATGATGTCTCAGATTTTTTTATAACTCAATAAGATATGGCTTACAATTTTCAATTACTTTAGTTAATGCTTCTTCTTTATTTATATAGCCAAAGTAAACCATAATACAACGTATCACAACTTGATGTGCAATAATGACTATCGTGTGATTATCTTGAATATGGATCGTTTCGAAAAACTGTTTCACTCTATGATAAACATCATTATAACTTTCCCCCTCAGGCGCTTTTTGAATAAAGCTATGTCGAAAATCTTTATAATTTGAATCATGAAAATAGCGATGATACTTATTATTTTTCATAAGTTTATCCTTAAATTGACCTTCAAATAGACCCAATGAACGTTCACGTAATAATGAGGTAACTGTAGTTGGGATATCGTAAGGGAAGATATATTGATATGTTTCTTTTGTTCTTGTTAAATCAGATACATACACATCATCAATTTTTATATTATAAAAATACGTCTTTAAGTTTTTTGCACTTTCAATGCCCCTTTCAGTTAAAGGAACGTCTAACTGACCACAATAATATGCTCGATTGTACTTATTATCGTAATTAGACTGTGATTCACCATGTCGAATAAGATATAAATTCATGTTTTACCTCCTATTTCAATTTATTATATTAAATAATAATTGAATGAAGTCTACTAATAATACAAATTATATATTTTTAAATAATATAAGTTTTTATGATTGTCAATATTTATATTGCATGATACTATTAACTTGTAGTTATTTAATAACTACAAGTCTTTTATATTCATGAACATAATACTCCTGGATGACGTCTTAACCCGACGTCATCCTCTTTTTTTAGTTTAATAAATAAAAAAAGAGCACTACATAACGTAGTCCTCTTTAAATACTATACTTATTTTTTGATTGCTTTTAAAATTAAAGAAACAATAAAAATAAGAATAATTGCACCGATTAATGCTGGGAAGATTGGTACTCCGCCCCAAACAGGACCCCAAGTACCTAACAATTTACTTCCGATGAATGAACCGATTAAACCAGCAATGATATTACCTAAGATACCACCAGGGATATCTTTACCCATGATCATGCCAGCAATCCAACCGATTAATCCACCAACTATTATCATAATAATAAAGCCCATAGTTAGATTACTCCTTATAGTTTTATTTTATTTACTTCTTATTCATACCACCTATTTCAATTTTATAAACATCATTATTAAAATAATTTATTTTTTATAACAAAAACAACTAAATAATAACACCCACATATTTTATTAGTATTTATTCAATTAATGATTAAAAATATAAGGCTCCTAAAAATAGCAACTATTTTTATATAAAATACTTGCTAAACATTATGAACAAGCATATTATAATAAAATATATAAAATACTTAATAAATTTTCATATAATAAAATTTTGTTTATATACAAAATTGATACTTAGGAGGTTATGTATTATGAGTTCACATGCACTGTATAACTTAAGAAAAAAAAGACATCTTGAAATTAATGAATTAACTGAAATCCTAAACAAAAAGTATGGCACACATTACGAACCACATCAATTATACGAATGGGAAAATCATCAACATGAACCAAAGTTCAAAGATGCAATGATTCTGGCAGATTATTTCAATACATCTTATCAAGTTCTAGTTGAAAGTAAATATAAAGAATATCAACAACAATTTGATGATGTTGATATTCGACTATAAACAACTTTAAAGGAACAAAACATATTCATGTTGAATATAATGTCTTGTTCCTTTGTTTTTATTCTTCGGTATTTGTACTTTGATGATTTGGTTGTGCTTGTTCATTACGATCCATTTGAGAAGTTGTGGGTTCTTCTTTAGTTTGTGTAGAAGCGTCTGTTGAAGTTGAATGATTGTTCTCGGATTGATTCGATGTCTGGACATCATTTTGAGTTTCAGATTGCGCGCTATTTTGATTTTCTTCATTAGATGATGTATGTTGCGTTTCATTATTATTCTTTGTTTCATTATTTTGTACATCATTATTTCGTTGTCGGTTACTTTGTTCTAATTTACTTTCATTCATTTGTTTTCTTTTAGCTTTTTCTTCATCTGTCATATTATTATAATTATCAACAATACTACCTGTATGTTTATCTACAATAGCTACATAAGGTGTACCAGTACCATAAGCGTCACTTGCTGCATAATCTATATAATACATATCGTCAGTACTTTTACTAGGATTGTAATTAAATTCATTTCTTAAACGATGTCCAAATCCTTGATTTTTATACCAATCATAGACAACATCCTCTGCTTGCTGAGGTGTAAGTTCTTTATTCGAAGAATCGTTTGATTGATTGTCACTAGTTGAATGACTTTCATTTGTAGTCGTTTCATTATTTCCATTGATTCCGTTTTCAGATTGGTTTTGAGTATTCTGTTCGGATGACTGAATACTATTATTATCATTTGGTTGAATATCTTCAGTTTGATTATAATTAGTATTTTCATCATTATCATTTTGTTGTGTATCTGATGAATCTATATTCTTCTCATTATTAGTATTATTATTTTTATTTGAACTATTAGGCGTTTTGTTATTATTATCACTCTTCTCAGTTTTTTGTTTATCCTCTGAACTATCATTATTTCCGCCTGGTAAATGAATATTTAAATCACAAGCACCCAAAAGTAAAGTAGATGCAACAATACCTGCTAATAAATATTTTCCTCTCATTATCATCAAAACTCCTTATGTATATCTCTTTTAATGATAACATTTTATATTGCATCCCTTAAAGATATTACCCAATACATTTTAAAATCAACTTAATATGTATAATCTGCTCATTTTTTATTACTCGACATAAAAATAACCCCGCAAGCCTTGAGCTTACGGGGTTTAACCCTAATTATATATTAGTTTTCGTCTTTAACATATGGTAATAAAGCCATATGACGAGCACGTTTAATAGCTGTAGTCAACATACGTTGATATTTAGCTGAAGTACCAGTTACACGACGTGGTAAAATTTTACCGCGTTCTGAGATAAAACGTTTTAATAATTCAGTGTCTTTATAATCAATATGTGTAATACCATTTGCTGTGAAATAGCATACTTTTTTACGACGACGTCCGCCTCTTCTTGGTCCACCTGCCATGGTTAATTACCTCCTTTTATATTTTTAATCTCATTCTTTCGTTAGAATGGTAAGTCATCATCACTAATATCAATTGGACCATTCGCATTTGCAAATGGGTTATCTGATTGATTATTGTTTGATGCACGATTGTTATTATTATAAGATGTATTTTGTCCTGATTGTGAACCACCAAATCCTTGGCCATAATCTTGGAAATCATTATTTCCTTGATGACGTTGTCCACCTTGTGCATTTTTAGGTTCAAGGAATTGAACACTATCCGCTACAACTTCAGTGACAAATATACGACGACCTTCTTGATTTTCATAACTGCGTGATTGTATGCGACCATCAACGCCAGCTAAACTACCTTTTGAAAGATAGTTATTTACGTTTTCTGCTTGTCTTCTAAATACAACAACGTTAATAAAGTCAGCTTCGCGTTCCCCTTGAGCATTCGTGAAAGTACGATTAACTGCTAGAGTAAATGTCGCTACACTTACGCCTGAGGGAGTACTTCTGTATTCTGGATCCTTAGTTAAACGACCTACTAATACAACTCGATTTATCATTTCAACGCCCCCATTTAATTATTACTTATCTTGGTCTTCACGGATAACGATATAACGGATAATATCGTCATTGATTTTAGCTAAACGTTGGAATTCGTCTGTAGCTTTGTTATTATCTGTTTTAATGCGTACGATGAAGTAGAAGCCTTCTTTGAAATCTTCAATTTCGTAAGCAAGACGGCGTTTACCCCAGTCTTTTTCTTCTAAAACTTCTGATCCTTCTGAAGCTAAGATACCGTTAAAGCGTTCAACAACTGCTTTTTTAGCATCTTCTTCAATGTTAGGACGTACGACATACATAATTTCATATGTTCTCATTTTATAATTGCACCTCCTTGTGGTCTATGCGGCCTATCGAATCCTATCCATAGGCAAGGAATAATTTTCATTACTCACAATCAAGAATTATAGCATAGGTGATTACTTTTTACAATAAATATTATTTGAAATATTTTGTCTGAAAGTGGATAAGATTTATCGTATTGGCCTATAAATTTATATTCAAACTTTAAACATATCTTTTCAAAAGAGAACTGATATTCTATAATGTCCTTGAGGTGTAACTATGCAATTAGATTTAGATTGGAATAAAGATTTTCAAGAGTTTCAAGAAATCTTAAATTGCGGTATCACTCCAGAGTGGCTATACTGTGCAAAAGCCAATATGATTCTTGAGCCAGCTTATACTGGAGAAGGTAAACAGTTTTTTAGCACCAAAGATATTGTTAAAGCAAGTAAAGTTATACCGTTTTTTTAAGATATAACCATAATGATATAACTAAAGCGCGACGTCTATAATAAATAGATGTCGCGCTTTTTTATATTCCTATACATTAAATCGGAAGTGAACAATATCTCCGTCTTGCATAATATAATCTTTACCTTCTAAACGTTGTTTACCTGCTTCTTTCGCACCTTGCTCACCACCATGCTCAACATAGTCGTCATAACTTGTTACTTCGGCACGAATGAAACCACGTTCGAAGTCTGTATGAATGATACCTGCACATTGTGGTGCCGTCATCCCTTGTCTAAATGTCCAAGCACGTACTTCTTGAACACCTGCTGTAAAGTAAGTAGATAATCCTAACAAATCATATGTTGTTCTGATAAGACGATCGAGGCCTGGTTCTTCAATACCTAAGTCTTCTAAAAACATTTCTTTATCTTCATCATCAAGTGTTGCAATTTCTTCCTCGATTTTTGCGCTAATGACGATAACTTCAGAATCTTCTTTTGCTGCGTACTCACGAATGGTTTTCACTTTATCATTTTCATCGTCACCAATTTCATCTTCGCCAACGTTTGCAATATATAACATTTTTTTAGATGTTAATAATTGAGCTTGATTTACATATTTTTGATCTTCTTCGTTAAAATCTAAACTACGAACTGGATTTCCTTCTTCTAACGCTTCTTTTATTCTAGATAAAATGCGGAACTCCATTTCGGCTGTTTTATCTTTTTGACGTGCCATTTTTTCAATTCGAGGCAAACGTTTCTCTACTGATTCTAAATCAGCTAAAACAAGTTCCATATTAATGACTTCAATATCATCTAATGGATTTACACGGCCAGCGACGTGTGTCACATTTTCATCATCGAAAGCACGTACTACCTGACAAATAGCGTCTACTTCACGAATATGTGATAAGAATTTATTTCCTAAACCTTCACCTTTTGAAGCACCTTTAACAATACCTGCAATATCTGTGAATTCGAAAGTGGTAGGAATCGTTTTCTTAGGTTCTACCATTTCTGTTAATTTATTCAAACGTGTATCTGGTACTTCTACAATCCCGACATTCGGGTCAATCGTAGCGAAGGGATAGTTCGCAGCGAGCGCACCTGCTTTTGTAATTGCATTAAATAGAGTAGATTTACCAACATTAGGCAAACCTACGATACCTGCTGTTAAAGCCATGAATCATTCTCCTAACTTTCTGTATCTTGATGAGATACTAATATTTTTTTTATTTTTTTATCAAACACTTGTCGTGGAATCATAATACTTCTTTGACAATTTTCACATTTAATTCGTATATCTGCACCCATGCGAATAATTTTAAATCGATTTGTTCCACAAGCATGTTGTTTTTTCATTTCTACTATATCATTTATACCATATTTTGGTGTCACAACATTACCCCCAACATTTATTAAGCGTCTTGTTTATCGGTATTTCTTACGTACATGGGTTGTGGCAATTTAATACCTTCTTGTACAAACATTTTTTGAATTTCTTTGCGTAAAATTCTAGAACCTGAAGCACCTTCTCCAGGAATAGTTTCTGCTGATATTCTTATGATAACTTTTGTTTCATCTAACCCATCAATTCCTAAAACAACTGGATCAGTAATGAATAAGTAGTATTTACTACGCATTGCTGTAAATAATTTATTTAATTTCTTTTCAACTTTATCTAAATTTTCATCAACTGAGACTGGAATTTCTACAATTGACGTACCATTAGTAATAGAATAGTTAGTAATCTCACCCATACTACCATTTGGTAAAATAGTTAACTCCCCAGTGATGGTATTAATACGCGTTGATCTCAATCCTATAGATTTTACTGTTCCTTCAGCAACTGTAGTACCACCGCTATTAATTTTAACATAATCACCTACATCAAACTGATTTTCAAAAATAATGAAAAATCCAGTAATAATATCTTTGACTATAGTCTGGGCTCCAAAACCAACAGCGATACCTACAACACCGGCGCTGGCGATAATTCCGTTTACGCTAATTCCAAATTTACTTAATACTGTTGTGAGCACGATAAACCACACAATGTATCTTACAACATTTTTGATAAGGGACACGAGCGTTTTAGAGCGTTTTTTATTTCCTCTATTACTTTTATTTTGAAATTTAAATGCTTCTTCTATCGCTTTATTAATAATTCCAATTACAATTAAGCCTACTAAAATATAAATAATAACCATTGCTAATTTAGTTGCTAAATTTGTATATACTTCGGGTTCTGTTAATGGTTGAAATAGCGATGTTAACACGTTCTTCAACTGATTCATATAGCCCCCTCCTTTTCCATTTAGTCCACATTAAATTTGTATTCCAATTTATTTATTATACAAAAATTCTTCTAAAATTGTATCAGTCTTTTGATTTATCATTTTCTTTTTTATTTTATTAATAGGATACTATTTATTAAGTTTATCTATAATACGTCTAAACTCAGCCTCGGATTTAAACTCAAACACAATTTTCCCAACATTTTTAGATACAGATATATCTATATGAGTTCCAAATTTTTCCTTAAGCGCACGTTCTTGTTTCTGTATGAATTTGGGTTTACTTGGAGTATTTAATTTTTCTTTTTTAGACTGCCCACCGTCTTGAATTTCAGAAACAACTTTCTCTAAATAACGTACACTCCACCCCTCTTTGATTGCTTGTTTACCTATACGTTTCATCGTATTTACATCTTTTAATGCAAGTAAAGTACGTCCATGGGCACCTGACATGCGATGCTCTCTTACAAGCTTAGCAATATCAGAGGGTAAATTTAGTAATCTTAGCATATTAGCAATGTAAGGACGTGATTTTCCTAACCTTTCAGCAACTTTTTGTTGTGTCAGACCAAGATCGTTCATTAATCGTTGATAACTTTCAGCTTCTTCAATTGCATTCAAATCTTCTCTTTGTAAGTTTTCTATAATGGCTAATTCCATCATGTCAGAATCAGAAAGGGATTTTACAATTGCAGGAACTTCCTCTAACCCAGCTAATTTAGAAGCTCGAAAACGTCGTTCTCCTACAACGATATAATATCCATTGATCGTTTTTCTTAAAACAATAGGTTGAAGTATACCATGAGTTGTTATAGAATCTGCTAAATCTTGAAGTTTCTCCTCATCAAATGTTTTTCTAGGTTGATAGGGATTAACTTTAATACTTGAAATTTTAATATGTTGTACGTGTTCATCATTATTTAATTGAATACGTTGATCTTCAATATGGTCCACTCATAGTCCTCCCTTATCTTTAAAGTCATTACTTAATTTTAAAAAAAGCGTGTTATATCTACAAGTCTTATAAACTTTTTTAAGAAAAATTTTACTAGGTAGAAAGTATATATATCAATCATTCAACCGCTTTCTGAATTTATTATTTAATCATAATTTTCAGAAAAGTTGTTGACAAATGTAATTTATGTCTGTAAGCTATGAATTAACTTAAAAAAACACAAATTACACACGGTAATAAGGAAAGTAAAACTTACACTGCAGATACAGAGAGTCTTGTAAGCTGAGAAGAGACATTGAAAGAAAGTTTGAAAATGGCCTTTGAGTGTTGATGCCAATATGAGGTATCAACGGGTTCGCCCGTTATAGCGATACAGTATTAACATTTATTGTTTAATGGCGTACTGGAATCACCGACGTCACTAAATTATCGTTAATACTCATTTATCATTAAAAGTTAAATGAGTTTTTTTATTACAGATATATCTGATATTTTACGATAATGTGTGTCACTTTTTCAAGTACTCCTAAAACATGATGGCGTACTGTTTGAGGTTACTTTAGCAATAAAGTAGCAAACAAAGGTGGTACCACGAAACAAGCTTTCGTCCTTTACATCCGATACATATCGGGTTTAAAGGACGGAAGCTTTTTTTATTTAGAAAATGATAGGAGGATTTGAAATGAAAGATACTCAATTAGCACAAATTTCATTAACAAAGGATTTGACTGGCGCAATTGCTAATCCAATTTACTTATCGACGGCATATCAACATCCTCACCTAGGTCAGTCTACAGGATATGATTACACACGAACGAAAAATCCAACGCGCTCTTCATTTGAAGAAGCATTTGCCAAATTAGAAGGTGGTACAGCTTCATTTGCAACTTCAAGTGGTATGGCAGCAGTTCAACTTATTTGTAACTTATTTAAACCTGGTGATGAAATTTTAGTAGCTTTTGATTTATATGGAGGAACATTTAGATTATTTGATTATTATGAACAACAATATGGTATTCATTTTAAATACGTTGATTTTTTAAATTATGAAGAAGTCGAAAATAGTATAAATAAACACACGAAAGCACTCTTTATCGAACCAATTTCGAATCCTCAAATGATTCAAATTGATGTAGAACCATATTATGTTCTAAGTAAAAAACATCATCTATTAACCATTATCGACAACACGTTTTTAACTCCATACTTATCAACACCTTTAGAACAAGGTGCTGACATTGTTTTACACTCAGCTACAAAGTATATAGGTGGTCATAATGATGTACTTGCAGGTGTAGTGACAGTTAAAGATGACACACTTGCTGAACAATTAGGTCAATTTCACAATATGATTGGCGCCACATTGTCTCCACTTGATTGTTACTTACTTCAAAGAGGTTTGAAAACACTACATCTCAGAATAGAACGATCTCAAGACAATGCACGTCGTCTCGCAAAACGTTGTGAAACATCCGATTCTATTGATGAAGTACTCTATAGTGGAAAAACAGGTATGCTAAGTTTACGTCTTAATAAGGCTTATAGCGTAGCTAAATTTTTAGAAAATTTAGAAATTTGTATTTTTGCAGAAAGTTTAGGAGGAACTGAAACCTTTATTACTTTCCCATATACACAAACACACGTCGACATGCCAGATGATGAAAAAGACAAACGCGGTATTGATGAACATTTAATTCGCTTATCCATTGGTATTGAAGATTATAAGGATGTTGAAGCAGATATTATTCAAGCATTAGAAAATTCTAAAGTAGGAGTGATTTCATGAGCTTATCTAAAGAAACAGAAGTGATATTTGATGAACATAGAGGTGTAGATTACGATTCAGCAAACCCACCATTATATGATTCTTCAACTTTCCATCAAAAAGTACTTGGTGGTAACGCAAAATTTGATTATGCCAGAAGTGGTAATCCTAATCGTCAATTATTAGAAGAAAAATTAGCTAAACTTGAAGGCGGCCAATATGGATTTGCTTATGCTTCAGGTATTGCAGCAATATCAGCCGTATTACTCACATTACAAGCTGAAGATCATGTCATTTTACCAGATGATGTGTATGGCGGAACATTTAGACTAACTGAACGTATTTTAAATCGTTTTAATATTAAATTTACGACGGTAAATGCGACTCATCCTGAAGAAATTGAACAAGCCATTCAACCTAATACAAAATTAATTTATATAGAAACACCATCGAACCCATGCTTTAAAATCACTGATATTAAAGCAGTTGCTCATATCGCTAAAAAGCATGATCTACTTTTAGCAGTAGATAATACATTTATGACTCCATTAGGTCAATCTCCACTTTCACTTGGTGCTGATATAGTGGTTCATTCTGCAACAAAATTCTTAGGTGGACATAGTGATATTATTGCTGGCGCTGCTATTACAAATCGCAAAGACGTCGCTGAGGCACTTTATCTACTCCAAAATGGAACAGGAACTGCCCTATCTGCACATGATAGTTGGACTTTAGCCAAACATTTAAAAACATTACCTGTTCGTTTTAGACAATCTACATCGAATGCTGAAAAGCTTGTAGACTTTCTAAGTCAAAGAGATGAAGTTGCTGAAGTGTATTATCCGGGAAATAGTAATTTACATTTATCACAAGCTAAAAGTGGCGGTGCAGTCATTGGCTTTCGTCTAAAAGATGAAACAAAAGCTCAAGCATTTGTAGATGCGCTAACTTTACCACTTGTATCTGTAAGTTTAGGAGGAGTAGAAACGATTCTCTCACATCCAGCCACAATGTCTCATGCAGCTGTTCCAGAAGAAGTGAGAAACGAACGTGGCATTACATTTGGTCTATTCCGTCTAAGCGTAGGTCTTGAACAACCTGAAGAACTCATAGCTGATATTGACTACGCATTGAAGGAGGCATTTAATGAGTCGATTATTGAACCATTTGAAGAACAACGTTTTAGTAGCTGATGGCGCAATGGGAACAATCCTCTATTCCGAGGGCCTAGATACTTGTCCTGAAGCATATAATCTTACACATCCCAATAAAGTTGAACGTATTCATCGTTCATATATAGAAGCAGGAGCTGATGTCATTCAGACAAATACGTATGGCGCTAACTTTGAAAAATTAAAAGTATTTGGCTTAGAGCATAAAGTAAAAGAAATTCATAAAGCCGCTGTACAAATTGCAAAACGCGCAGCCAATAAAGAGACATTTATCTTAGGAACGGTGGGTGGCTTCAGAGGAATAAAACAAGAAGACTTATCGCTTTCTACTATTCAATATCATACAGACAATCAAATTGATACTTTAATTGAAGAAGGTGTAGATGGTTTACTATTTGAAACCTACTACGATTTAGATGAATTAACGAGTGTGATAACAGCGACACGTCAAAAGTACGATATTCCAATTATCGCACAACTGACCGCTTCCAATACGAATTATCTCGTTGACGGTACAGAAATTAACGAGGCGTTAAAACATCTCATTGAATGTGGCGCAAATGTGGTGGGCTTAAATTGTCACCATGGCCCACATCACATGCAACGCTCATTTTCACATATCGAACTACCAGAACATGCCTATCTCTCATGTTATCCTAATGCGAGTCTACTCGATATTGAAAATAGTGAATTTAAATATAGTAACAATGCTAAATATTTTGGTGATGTTGCACAAGAATTAATTAACGAAGGCGTTCGTTTAATTGGTGGTTGTTGTGGTACTACACCGGAACATATCTCTTACATTAAAGAATCTGTAAAACATTTAAAACCAATTAAAACTAAAAAAGTTATTCCAATTCATCGAACAATTAATACAAATGCAAAACGTACATTAAAACAAAATTTAACATCAAAAGTAAAACAAAGACCTACTGTGATTGTTGAATTAGACACTCCAAAACATCTCGATACAGAATTGTTCTTTGAGAATATAGGTAAGCTAGATGAAGCAAATATTGATGCAGTAACACTCGCAGATAACTCTCTCGCTACTGTAAGAGTCAGCAACATTGCTGCTGCAAGTTTAATCAAACAACGATACGAGATTGAACCTCTTGTTCATATCACATGTCGAGATCGGAATCTAATTGGTTTACAATCTCATCTACTTGGCCTTTCACTCATCGGTGTGAGTGAAATTTTAGCTATTACAGGAGACCCTTCAAAAGTAGGTCATCTACCAGGCGCAACAAATGTGTATGATGTTAACTCAAAAGGCCTAACAGAACTTGCACTACGATTTAATCAAGGTATTAATGTTGATGGTGATGCGCTGAAGAAACATACCAACTTTAACATCGCCGGAGCGTTCGATCCAAACGTTCGTAAATTAGACGGAGCAGTTAAACGTCTTGAGAAAAAAGTAGCGGCAGGTATGAGTTACTTTATTACCCAACCTGTATATAGTAAAGAAAAAATCAAAGAGGTATATGAAGCAACTAAACATCTTGATACCCCACTTTTTATCGGTATCATGCCTATTGCAAGCTACAATAACGCACTTTTCTTACATAACGAAGTGCCTGGAATTAAAATGTCAGAAGATGTATTAAATCAATTTAAAGCAGTAAAAGATGATAAAGAAAAAACAAAAGAATTAAGTTTGAGACTGTCTAAAGAATTAATCGATACGGTACATGAATACTTTAATGGTTTATATCTCATTACACCTTTCCAACGTATTGATTATTCATTAGAGCTCGCAGCATATTCTAAAGCAATTACCCAAAACAAGGAGGCAATATCATGACAACAATTAAAACTTCAAACTTAGGATTCCCAAGATTAGGTAGAAAAAGAGAATGGAAAAAAGCAATCGAAAGCTATTGGGCTAAAAAAATCGATAAAACTGAATTAGATCAAACATTAACAGACTTACATAAAGAAAATTTATTACTTCAAAAGAATTATAATTTAGACAGTGTACCTGTTGGTGATTTCTCATTATATGACCATATTCTTGATACATCATTACTTTTCAACATTATTCCTGAACGTTTCCAAGGACGTATAGTAGATGATGATTTATTGTTTGATATTGCACGTGGTAATAAAGAACATGTTGCAAGTGCATTAATTAAATGGTTTAACACAAACTATCACTATATTGTTCCTGAATGGGATAATGTTGAACCTAAGGTGAATCGCAATGTATTATTAGACCGTTTTAACTATGCTAAATCAATTAATGTAAATGCACATCCTGTCATTGTTGGTCCAATCACTTTTGTGAAACTTTCTAAAGGTGGTAATCAATCTTTTGAAGAAAAAGTTCAAACATTACTTCCACTATATAAAGAAGTATTACAATCTTTAGTAGATGCAGGTGCTGAATACATTCAAGTCGATGAACCTGTTCTTGTAACAGATGAAAGTGAAAATTATGAAAATATTACTAAAGAGGCTTATGACTACTTTGCTGATGCTGGTTTAGGAGAAAAATTAGTCATACAAACCTATTTTGAACGTGTTAATGTAAAATTCTTAAGCCGTTTACCAGTGGCTGGTCTTGGTTTAGATTTTGTTCATGATCACGGTTATAACTTAGAACAAATTAAAGCAGGAGATTTCGATAAATCTAAAACATTATATGCTGGTATTATTGACGGTCGTAATGTTTGGGCTGCAGATATTGAAGCGAAAAAAGAATTAATCGAAACTTTACAACCTTATACTAAAGCAATTGTAATTCAACCTTCCTCTTCATTATTACACGTTCCGGTATCATTAGATGATGAAACATTAGATACATCAATTGAAGAAGGCTTAAGCTTTGCTACTGAAAAATTAGATGAGTTAGATGCATTACGTCGATTATTTAATAATAATGATAATAAAAAATATGATGAGTTAAAAGCACGCTATGAACGATTCCAAAGTCAATCATTCAAAAACCTTGAATATGATTTTGATAGCGTACCAACCAGTCGTAAATCTGATTTTAAAGACCGTAAAAAAGCACAAGACGCTCGTTTACATTTACCAGATTTACCAACAACAACGATCGGCTCATTCCCTCAAACAAGAGAAGTACGTAAATACCGTGCAGACTGGAAAAATAATCGAATTTCAGACGAAGAATATAACAACTTCTTAGAAAATGAAATCGCACGTTGGATTAAAATCCAAGAAGAGATTGGCTTAGATGTACTTGTACACGGTGAATTCGAACGTAATGACATGGTTGAATTCTTCGGTGAAAAACTTCAAGGTTTCTTAGTCACAAAATTTGGATGGGTTCAATCTTATGGTTCACGTGCTGTAAAACCACCAGTCATTTATGGAGATGTAAAATGGACTGCACCTTTAACAGTTAAAGAAACTGTTTATGCACAAAGCTTAACTGATAAACCTGTTAAAGGTATGTTAACTGGTCCAGTCACTATCTTAAACTGGTCATTCGAACGTGTAGATGTTCCTCGTAAAGTCGTTCAAGATCAAATTGCCTTAGCTATTGACGAAGAAGTATTAGCACTTGAAGAAGCAGGTATTAGCGTCATTCAAGTAGATGAACCAGCATTACGTGAAGGTTTACCATTACGTTCTGAATACCATGAACAATACCTTGCTGATGCGGTAAATTCATTTAAACTTGCAACATCTTCAGTCCAAGATGAAACACAAATTCATACGCATATGTGTTATTCTCAATTTGGTCAAATCATTCATGCAATTCATGACTTAGATGCAGATGTTATTTCAATTGAAACATCACGTAGCCATGGTGATTTAATCAAAGACTTTGAAGATATTAACTATGATTTAGGTATTGGATTAGGTGTATATGATATTCATAGTCCACGTATTCCTACTGAAGAAGAAATTGCAACAGCAATTGATCGTTCTTTACAACAAATCGACCGTTCTTTATTCTGGGTTAACCCTGACTGTGGTCTAAAAACACGTAAAGAAGACGAAGTGAAAGATGCCTTAACAGTACTTGTAAATACTGTTCGTAAAAAACGTGAAGAAAAAAATAAACCTGTCGCATAAGATACAGATAAACATGTGAGGGAGAAATTGAGTTTTCTCCCTCTTTTATTCTTATATTAGACTTTCGAGGTGAAACATATGACAAATTATCCATTGTGGGACCAATTACAACAATTAAAAACAGCAGAGTGGGTAGATTTAACCCATACTTTCGATCCAGACATTCCACGATTTAGTGAATTTGAAAAAGGCCAAGTATCCACATTATTTACAGTCAAAGAACATGGCTTTTATGTACAACGTTGGAATATCGTTACACAATACGGCACACACATTGACGCACCGATACATTTTGTAGAGAATAAACGTTATCTTGAGGATCTTGATTTAAAAGAATTAGTCTTACCACTTATCGTGTTAGATTATTCAAAAGAAGTAAAAAATAATGATGACTTTATCGTGACACGCCAACATTTAGAACAGTGGGAAGCGGAGAATGGGCGCATTGAAGAAGGTACCTTTGTTGCTTTACGTACAGATTGGTCAAAACGTTGGCCAGATATTGAACAATTCGAAAATAGAGATGCTGATGGTAACCAACATTTACCAGGTTGGGGACTAGATGCTTTAAAATTCTTAATTGAAGAACGCGGTGTAAAATCGATTGGTCATGAAACATTCGATACAGATGCATCAGTAGATACAGCTAAAAATGGCGATATTGTTGGAGAACGTTATATACTTGGACAAGATACCTTCCAACTTGAACTCTTAACAAACCTAGACCAATTGCCTACGCGTGGCGCAGTCATTTATGCAATTAGTCCCAAACCGAAAGATGCGCCAGGTTTCCCTGTCCGTGCATTTGCTATCAAACCATCTTAAATATAAGTGATATGTTGATAATGAGCGATCAAATTTATCACTTTCCTATATAATATATAACATCCTGATACTAAAGTACTTGAGCAAGACGAAGTATCAGGATGTGTTGTTATTTATATTCATTTTCATATTCTTCTCTCAACACACTATACACATAACTATCTGAGGATTTCCCTTCTACACGTTCATCACTTCTCAATATACCCTCTTGTGTGAATCCACGAATACCATACATAATTATCATCATTGCTTAATTTTGTTGAGCTAAACCTAAAGTTAAAAATCCAACATGAAAAATAATCCATATTATAAATGCTAAAGTCATCAGTCGACGTGGACTAAATACTTCTGCTAGTACTCCAGACATCCATGAAGCCAGTGCTACTATTAATCCATATATAGCTATCACTCTACCTGCTTGTGAATCACTATATCCAAGATCGATAATATACTTAGACAAAAACGCTTGTTCAAATCTATCACCTGTCATAAATATAGCTACCGCTACATAACCCCAATTAATACTCTAGGTAATCCTAAAAGCTGACGATTTTGTTTAGTTAAATCATTAGTCACAATAATTCCACTTTCTCCCTTTGCTTATTTGTGATTTCTTTAAAGTTGTTCATTAGCAAGACGTTCTATAGGAAGACCTTTTTTAAAACGTTCAATATAACGATTAAAGCTTTCTATTTCTTTTTCATTTGGTTCAATTTTGATGGACTCAGTATCTTTAAAAGCAATTTCATTAAGATAACTAGATAAATTTACATCGTTTTCTGCTATAAGATACCTAGCTAAAACAGCAATCCCCCATGCTCCACCTTCACCAGCTGTTTGCATAACACTAACAGGACTTTGCATTGCTGCTGCTAAAAATGTTTGAGCAACTTTTTTGGTTTTGAATATACCTCCGTGCCCATATATTGAATGAATTTCAATATCTTCATTTTCTTTTAATAAATCAATACCAATTTTTAATGTACTAAATGCACTATATATATGAGTCTTCATTACATTAGCTAAATTGAATGAACTATCTATCGATCGTACTAACATAGGGTAACCCTGTTGAACCTCTGTAATAAATTCTCCAGATATATATCCATATGAAAGTAATTTCCCAAGTTTATCATCACCATTTAAAGCGTTTTCGAATAATTTTGTAAAAAGTTCACTTTTTTCATATTTGACACCCATTACTTCTAATACTTCTCCAAATAAATCAACCCATGCATTAATATCAGATGTGCAATTATTCGCATGTATCATGGCTACTTCATAGCCATCTGGTGTTGTGACAATATCCACTTCTGGATAAATATTTTTTAAAGATTTGTCTAATACAATCATTGAAAAGATACTTGTTCCTGCAGATATATTACCAGTCTTTGGTGCTACGCTATTTGTAGCTACCATTCCAGTTGCAGCATCAGCTTCTGGAGCACACATAGGACAGCCTGCTTCTAATTGACCATTTGGATCAATAAGTTTTGCTCCTGTTTCTGTTAAATAACCTGCATTTTCACCTGCTACCACAACTTTTGGTAATACTTCTAAAATATCTTGATGATATCCCATTTCAGAAAAAAGCTGATTAAATGTTTTAGCAATATCTTGTCGATACTCTTTAGTTTCTACATCAACGGGAAACATGCCTGAGGCATCGCCTATACCTAATACTTTTTCATCTGTTAAGTACCAATGAATATAACCAGCAAGTGTTGTCATGTAATCTACTTTAGCAACATGAGACTCATTATTTATAGCTGATTGATATAATTGAGCTATGCTCCATCTTTCTGGAATATTTACTTGAAATGATTCTCTTAAAATCTTAGCCGCCTGATTAGCATTGTTATTACGCCAAGTTCGAAATGGAACGAGCAAATCTTCTTGTTGATCAAATACTAAATAACCATGCATCATCCCACTAATGCCTAATGATTTAATTTTTTTCACTGTAGTTCCATACTGTTCTTTTATAACTTTAGTCATTTCACTATAACTTTTTTGTAGACCTATCCATGCATCGTTCATAGAATATGTCCAATATCCGTCTTGATATGTATTTTCCCATCCAAACGTTCCTGTAGCTAATGTTTTACAGTTGTCATCAATTGCTACCGTTTTAATTCTAGTTGAACCAAATTCAATACCAATTGTTAAATTACCCGCTTCAATAAATTGTTTTATTGAGGAATTATTCATTTTATGCACCTCCCTATAAAATTAGTGAAAACGCTTACTTATTTAATGCTATCAAAACTTTATATAGCAAACAAGTAATTTTCAAATATAATATTTTATTAATTTTAATATTTATAAATACACAATTGATACTTTTAGTTATATAAAATCCTAAATACAAACTTATTAGTTATTTATTTAGAAAAAGTATACAAACGATATTTTTCTTTTCTCAATACTTACAGTGTTGTAAGTTTATCTATTAATTGTTGTAATATTTTATTATTGATGTTTTTATAATAAGTAAAGAGAAAGAAGGTGAAAAAAGTGGAAAATACAAATAGTAAAATGCATAAAAATGACAATAGTTATGTTTTATCAGCATTGAGTTATTTAAGTATCTTTTTTGCACCTATCATTTTACCTTTATTGGTATGGATACTTGCGGAAGAGCCAACGTCTGAGCATGGTAAAAAAGCATTAGGGAACCATGTTATAACGTGGATCAGTTTTTTTATAGGTAGAGCGGCATTTATTTTTTCAAAAGAGGTCTTTGATAAACCATTCGATCATCAATTATTAATATTTGTTATTGCTTTAATCATTGCTATTGTGTTCTTTTTAATTGCTTTAATATTATATATCCTCAACATTATCAGAGGAATTAAAATTTTATTAAAAAAATAAGTCACTTATATATTAAATTAAAAAGGGAGTACTATACTTCCTTTTTAATTTAACGCTTTTCTATAACTGATGACTTTATTTATAATCTAAGATACTTTCTTCAACGTTTCTAATCACATCTCGCGAAACCTCAAAATTATTATTAATATATCCATGCTTATTAACCGATAGAGCAATCGATTGGCCTGCATAATAATCATTTTGACTTACTCTAAAGGCACGAGTAAATGCTTCACCATCTTGTATTTTATCAATTAAAATATCTCTATTCACAAAAATCGGTTGGCTAATATTTATAGCTTTTCCATCCTTTATATTAAACTCATACAATCTTAATCCATATAATTCAAGATCGTCATTATTTTTCTTAATGACGTATTTAATCGCATTATATTTTCTAGCCATCTTTTTAATCCTTTCTATTGCTATATTATAGTAATTTTTATTTTAGTTTTCATTTATAATGTGTATTTCAAAAAACTTGAAAGATAATTTATTTATTATATAAAACCACTATGAACATTGACATTCAATCACTGCAGTTTAAATTAATAAAAAAAGAGGACAAAGACCTCTACACATCTTTGACCTCATAATATATTCACTTAATCATTTTTTAATTGTTCTTTGACTTCTGCGATAGTTTCATCCATCGTCATATTCGATTTAAGTGCCACACTCGCGATAAAACTACCTTCTACGACGGGCGCCTCCATTTTTTCAATACGATGAGAGCCTTCATACATTTCGATTGCCATATCAAGGTTCATCCCAGCAGACCCTATATCATAAAAACATATTGCATCATCATCTAATTCATTTATGACTGAAAGAATACGATCGAAAGATGTGCCAATCCCTTTATCATCTAAGCCACCAACATCAATAATATTGACGTCATTATCTGTCATTTGTAAATTTAAATCTTTGACACCTTCAGCAATTTTATAACTGTGACTCACAATTACTATTGAAGTCATTCTACCTCTCCTCCTATCATCGCATTTAAAATGTAAACACTACTTTGAGCACCTGGATCGATATAACCTTTTGAATCTTCTTTAAAATATGATGCTCGTCCTTTCGTAGCTATCATGTTTTTAGTTTCATCAGCATATGATTGTAATGTGTTAAAATCAATGTTTTCATCATTATCTAATGCTTCTCTTGTACGTTCAATTACGTCATACATCGTTTTTTCATTTAATTCTACTTTTCCACGTTGTTTAACGGCTTCTGAAAAAGCAGCAATCATCTCTTTTAAATTTTCTTTGTCAATATCATCTTTAACGACATTTGCCATTTTAACAAAGCTAAAACCGTATAAAGGACCTGAGGCACCGCCCACTTTAGACATTAATGTCATTCCTGTTGATTTAAATAATGACTTCATATCTGTGTCATCCAGACCTTGTTCTAACGCTTCAAATCCTCTGACCATATTCACTCCATGGTCGCCATCACCAATGGCACGATCTAAATCAGTTAATTCACTTTCTTTTTCTTTAAAAGTTTCAACTAAACTAAGTAGTCTTGTTTTCATGTCTTGTACATTCATTGAAAAGTCACCTCATTATCTCTATTTTTATTTAAAAATAACGACTTGTTGTTGGAGCTAAAAGACCTTTTTCTATTTCTTCACTATAAGGAACCACTGTAATGGAGAAACCTTGCATATCAAGTGATGTCATATAATCACCAACAAACCATTGTTTAGCAGCTATGTCATGTTCTTGGAATTGTTGATTTAAATACTTCGCCACAATACTTAATTCAGATAAAGGCGTGCCTCCCATACCATTTACCATAACAATTAATGATTGATCTTTCACTTCTTTTAACAACTCATCTAGTAAACGCTCAATAATAACATCAACCGATTGAATCGCTTCACGGTGTAACCCTTTTTCACCATGAATGCCGATACCTATTTCCATTTCATTATCATCAATATCGAAACTATATTTCCCAGTTGTTGGCACCATTGGTGAAGTAAGCGCCATCCCAATACTTTTAATTTTAGGAATAAACGCTTCAATTTTGTTTTTAATATCTTTTAAAGATAGGCCTTGGTCCGCTAAATAACCTGCATATTTATGAATGAATACCGTACCAGCCACGCCACGACGTTTTTCTACATCTGAAACAGCAATATCATCATTCACAATGACACGTTCAACTTTAATATCTTCCATTTGTGCCATTTCTTGAGCCATCTCAAAGTTCATAACGTCTCCAGCATAATTTTTAACGATTAATAATACACCGTCGCCTGTATCGACTGCTTTAATAGCATCTAAAATTTTATCTGGAGTCGGAGATGTAAAAACTTCACCACATACTGCCGCATCAAGCATACCATTAGCTACATAACCCGCATGTGCTGGTTCATGACCACTACCACCGCCTGATACCAAGGCAACTCCTGAATTTTTTTTATTTTTTTTAACAACAACTGTTTCTGAAATAATTTCAATATTATCATTCGTTAAAGCGAGACCCTCTAACATGTCTGTTAAAATATTATTTTTTTCTTTAATTAATTTTTTCATCAAAAAGCGACTCCTTTTGGCATATTCAAAGTAAGTTTATCTAAGATTAAATATCAACATCATTTTCTTTATTTAAACTTGGAATTTTCATATTAGTAAATATAAAAATACTCTTTCAAAAAAGGATAAAGACATAAGTTTTATCTTTATCCTTCTAATTACTTATCTATTCTTAGTTATCTTCTTTACGAAAATTAACCTTTGGAATTCAACGTACTTTTAGATAATTCACTTACTGTTAAAATAGCGTCTGCAATGTCATCTGCATTTAACTTATCACTTAAATTTGCAAAAGTATCATTTGGTTCTAAAGCACGCTCACCTACGCGAACCAAATCTTCATAACTTTTATCGGCAATGTGGAGTTCTTCTAAAGTCGTTGGCATATGGATACTACTTAAAAATTGTTGATATTTTACAAATTTTTCTGTTGGCGCATTTTCCAATACTAATTGGACTAAAATACCATAGGCCACTTTTTCACCATGCGTTAAATGATGAATATCGCCTTCAAGTGCTGTAAAACCATTATGAATTGCATGAGCAGCTGCAAGTCCTCCATTTTCAAATCCTAAACCTGAAAGTAATGTGTTCGCTTCAATCACTGCTTCAACTTGTGGAGATACAATATGATTTTTAATTGCTTCATATGCACTATGTCCATATTCAAAAATTACTTCTTCACATTTCTGCGCAATCGCTAAGCTAGCTAATGATGGTTTTCCACTAAACATATTTTTTCCTTGTCTACGTAACGTAGATTCTACCTCAACTAAAGTAGCTAATCCATCACTCATCCCTGAAGCAAATAAACGTACAGGCGCTTGCGCAACAATTTGTGAATCCACCATTACTGTATCAGGATTCTTAGGGTAAAATTCATAACCACTAAATACGCCATTATCATCATAAATAACAGATACGGCTGCCGTAGGTGCATCCATTGATGCAGTAGAAGCGAAATCGATAACACTTGCATTTAAAGCATTGGCTACTGCTTTACCTGTATCAAGTGCCTTTCCACCACCTAAACCAATGACTACATCTATGCCTTTTGTCTTAGCTTCATCAACGATACGATTAATTTCATTTTCTGAAGATTCGCCTTTAAATGTTTCGTAATCATAATTAACTTCTGAATTATTTGAAAAACTTTGATCAATTTGATCTTTAGTTATATTCCAAACAACTTCATCTGAGATTATTAATGCATGTGAACCTAAACGTTGTGTTTCATCTGCGATAGATTCGATAACTCCTTTTCCTTGTACATATCTTCCTGGAGATTGATAAATAATTTTTGCCATAGAGCTTTCCCTCCATAATAAATATTTATACTGCATCATTTAATAACTCTTCAGTAAATTACGCTCACAAATATATGATATAGAAAATACATATTAGCGTATTTACCATTACAATACGAAAAATAAGAATCAAAAGAAAGATTAAGTTGCTTAAAAAATTGATTTCTCTCTACACTTCCATTATTAATCTATTAAATATAATTGTCCACATATTAGCTAAAACTTCATTAAATTATCACTTTAAAACTTAAATATTGTAATATTATAATTTATAACCTATAATTGACTCTATCTTTACAATAGGTTTTATTGTGTTATCCTATGCTTGTATTACTCTTAATCTAACATAAAAATTTTAACCACTTTCAATTTATTCTGGAGCGTAAATTGAAAGTGGTTTTTTTAATTTATTATATATAGGTTTACTAAACAATAAGCTTAAAATAGAAAGAGATGATTCTATTCTCTATTATGTTCGGAATGAATCTATAAGTGGATATCATACGTTTATTGATTACTTAAAAAATAATTATAAAATCGTCTTGAAGATAAATTTGAATGTGTATTTACAATAGAATTAATCATCATATTCTTCTCTAAGCAAACTATACACATAACTATTTGAGAATTTCCCTTGTACACGTTCATCACTTCTCAATATACCTTCTTGTGTGAATCCAAGTCTTATTGGTATAGC
>NZ_KV813755.1:44269-63212 GCF_001813735.1 Staphylococcus sp. HMSC068C09 | reverse complement strand
TGTGTGAATCCAAGTCTTATTGGTATAGCTCGACTTTTCTTATTTTTAGTAGACATTCGTATTTCGATTCGATTAATATCATATTCTTCATATACATATTGAATAAGTGCTTTAGTGCATCTAGTCATGATGCCTTTCTTTTGGAAATCTTCAGCTAAATAATAACCAATCGACGTGCGTTTGTTAACCAAGTCTAAATAATGTAAGCCAATGACTCCTACAAGTTTTTGGTCATACCAAATGCCACAATGGAATCCATCTCCACGCGCAAATTGTTGTAAGGCCGACTGAATAAACTTCTTACTGTGTTCAACCTCAGTTGTGTACGCTACAAATGGCAAGAACTCCCCTAGAGACTCACGATTACTATCTACTAATTTAAAAAGTTGATCCGCTTCACGTTCTTCCAAAATTTTCAACTTAACATGTTCATTGACCTCGTACCCAAACATCATCCCGATCCCCCTTCAGTAAAAATTCCTAATTATTCAGTAAATTAAAGTCATAATAGCATAGATATATATATTGTAATAGTATAATTTACATTAAATTTTGAGTTTGAATTTATTTATATTTCCTTTTACTTTAATTTGTAAATAAAAAGCATCCCTTCAAAATGAGGGATACTTTCTTTTAATCCTCTAATATTAGAAATCTTTTTACTTTTTTATTTAATTCAGCTTCGTCTATTAAACTATTTAATATACTCTTTTGCTCTTCGTATTCTTGTTCTTTTTGAGTTTTATAATTATATAAATAGATATTTTCTAATTCGTTTTTATTAATATTATTAAAAATACCTTTTATATATATTAAATCGATATCCGCAAAACTAAAACCATAAAAATATATATTTTCAATTTTTTTGTCGGATAAATCTTCAAACCAATTTTGATTATCTTTATATATTCTAGAAGTATCTTTTATTAACTGATGTTTTAGGTAGTTATTAAAACCAAAGGCTGAATGGCCTATTGAATGAATATTTTCTACTTTTTTATGTCCAAATTCATAACCTACGCCATCTTTAACTACATGAATATATTTAATATTATTCTTATTAATGTTGTAAAGCATTTCCAAAGTAGGGGTATAATTCAAACTTAAAAATATATCTTCATTTTTATTAAATAAATATTTCAAATCTTTTTTAGGAGTTGCTTCAGAAATTTTATCATTTTTTAATTTTTCTATCCACTTTTTAAAAAAAAAGCTAAAACTTGTAGAAAAAGTAATAGCTGGATTTATATACTTATCGCTCTTTTTAACAACGTAATCTAAATCTAGTCTACCTATACTTTCTTCTAAATCTTTCCATAAATTTTCTTGATTTTCTTGATGAGCTATTTCAATTATTTCAAGCAATAATTTCGCATTATCATCATCTGAATCAGCTAAAGATTCTTTAAAGTTTGTATAAGCTGAAGCAATGTGATGGTCTATGTCAAAGCCATTCCCAATTACGTATAAATTCATTTTTGTTCCCCCTTAGTTTATGTTCTAACTAGTAATTACTCTCGTATTATCAAATATTACTGAACTAGCTATAGCATCTGTTAGATTTGTTTTAGTTATTTTTAAGCCTGAACTTGTCATTAGTTTATGTATTTTAGGATAAATCGTTTCTGATCCATCCATAATCGTTTGGACTGGATTATCGGTGTCACCTATCCCTCTCATTTTGTGAGGGACAGCACCAATAAATACATCCGTGTATTGTGTTGAATTTTCTAAAGTAGAAATATCAAAATTTGTTAAATCATCATATTCAACAATTTCATATCTATCTTTTAAACTCGCTTTTTTAAATATGCCGTTAATATCTTTAGCTTTTAAGCCCCCGTTTCTTACCCCTAAAATGAGAACTTTAGCATTGTCATTATAAAGATGACCTTGATTACTATCATTTTTCTCAAATTGATAACGTTCTAAGAAAGTATCAAATTCACTTTGTTGATTGTATAGCCTTGCTTCTTGTTTTAATCTCTCGAACAATTCTTCTAAAAAATCATTTAGTTCTTCGATACTTAATTTACCCAATCCTATTCCCCTCCGTTTTCATTAAAAAGTTGTGGTAATTTTTCTTTAAAGTTTTTGACTTTTTTCAGATAACTATAATATTCGAGTAATTCTTCTTCCATTTTAAAGGCGATGTCTTCTTGAGTTTCTTCATCTAGCATAGACACCTTATATTCTTGCAAAGATTTTTGTGAAATAACATTAATCACAGTTCCTGTCATTAGTTGTTTTAACTGTTCAACACCTATTTCACTTGTTAAAAATGCAAATAAATAGTAAGGACTCACTTTATCGTCTTTAATTCTTAAAATATTAAAATTAGAAGAAATAATTAGATTATCTTTAGCTAAACTTTCGGTAACAATAGCTATTTTTAAATCCGAACTTCTTGTACTTAATACAATATCCTTAGGTTTTAATAGATATCTCTCATATTCATCGAGTATATCTTGACTGATTTGTTGTTTAGGAGTATCAATTTTATAATCTTTTACATCAGATAAATTAAGTAAGTAACCTGATTTATCTTTACTTTCTTCCTCATCTAATCTTTTTTTAGATACATCTTTTCCACGAATCGTTTCTACGATGTTAGTTAACTCGGTAGGACTTACAAGACGATCTTCAATATTAACTAAATAACGAATAGGAGATAAATTATAGTCATTATCTTTGACTTCTTGTTTATTCACTTTTACAGAAATTTCAGTTTCTTCTTCTAGCGCTTTCATAATAGTTGTAATATTTTCATCTTCAAAAGTATTCTGCATTCTGCCCTTTTGAGTATAAATTTCTGAAGCATCAATAAATGTAATCTTATCGCTATTGTCTTTTTGCAAAATTAATAAAGTTGTAGGTATAGCCGTATTAGTAATCAAGTTCGAAGGAAGTTGAATAACTGCTTTTATTAAATTCTTCTCTATCAACTCTTTACGTATATCTTTAGCCATTTCAGTAAATGTAGCAGCGTTTCTTACTACAATAGTTCCTACACCCTTATCCTCTAAATTATTTAAAATACGATTTGTAAATATCCATTCAGAGAATTTACTTCTTGTCTTTAGATAACTGTTAGAAGCGGAATCTTCAATTTGTTTTAAACGTTTATTATCTGCATTTAAAAATAATGCATCTGAATAAATACATTCAAATTTATCATTGCTTCCAAAATTTAAAGTAGAATCAATTTTTTTAATTTCTATATTCGTTTCTGATTGAGATAGAAGCTGTTCGCTAATTTCAGCTACGTTATGATTAATTTCTTCACCCCTTAAGTATTTAAAATGACCTTCCTTATTCGCTCTCCATAGCATATGTCCTGTTCCCGAACCTAAATCTAATAGTGAATTTTGATTACTATAAGTTTTGAAAATCTCTAAAGATAGCGATTCGATAGACTCAGTATAAGTTGATACTGAATGACGATTCATAATTTGCAAGTCATAATAAATACTTTGTAATTCTTGAACTGTCTTATTTTCTAATTGTTTGATTATTTCTTTAGTCGAATTATCCTTAAACTCATTGTCAATTTCTTGTTTGCTAATTTTTTTAATTACTAATTCCTGTAATTCTTCTAATGTCATTGAACCCCTTAATGTGTTTACTTGTTTCAATAAATCCAACATAATTTCCTCCCTCGGTTAACGTTAACCTAAGTATATAGCACTACCCTTTAATTGTCAACGGTTAAATTTAACCTTTTAATTTTTAAACTGAAAAAACTAGCGACTTGATTTTATCGCTAGCTTATAAATCTACTTTATTTTAAATTTTCCATTCGTCACTAAATTCGCGGAGCGCCATAATTACAAATTTATCTTTTTCATCTTTATTTATATTATTTTCATTTATATTTACTGTAAAGCATAATAATATAATTAATTCTCTACATATTCTAATTAAATTAATCCCTAACTCATTTAATTCATCTGATGTAATAGTATATGATAAGTTATCATAATCACTAGTGGCTTGATCTATAAAATTACTATCTAATACCTTTAAATACCTATGTTCCATTATATTTCTTATCGTATAAGTACGTCTTAACTTTTTATCTATACAATCCAAATTCTTTGATTTAGTTTTAGCGAATAAATCTTTATACGTCCAATACATGCCTTTTAAGGCAATATTATTTTTAAACACCTCATATATTTCATTATTAGCACTTTGCCAAATTCTTTTAAAAGAAACTTCACGATCTTTCAATCCTAATTTGAAATATTTATTTAAAAAATATCCAATTCTATCAAACAATGCATAAGCACTTCTATATGCTGCCTTTACTCTTTCTATATTTAAACCATATTTAGGATAGTCAATTGTATTTACTAAATATACATTTTCATCTGAAAAATGATTCTTGTTATTATACATCCCTTCATAAAGTATATATCTGGCAGAACAATACTCTTGTTTAATTTGATTAAAAATTCCATAAAATGATGAATGATCATTAATTGACGTTAATATATTTGGCAAATGAAGAGTGTCTTGATTATTTTTAGTCATATAATCTATATCATTTATTGTGTTCAATGCTAAACTATTTTCTGCCACCCAATCCCAGTAGTCTTCATTAGTAATATTATTTGTAAAGTTATGATCATCTAATCTATCTTTTTTTAATATAGATTCCACATTGTACTCTGTATCATACGGATTAAAATTATCGATTTCATCGAGAATATCAATTTTACTTTGATAAAAAGCTTTTGCATTAGGATGTACTATACTATCCTCATAAGTTAAAGCCGTATCTAACAATTGATAAGCGTATTTATAAAGAGACTCTTTATTATCTGTATAATCAAAACAAGCATAATCAAAAATTTCTGTCCCTAAATTTCCAATTGCCATACCAAACTGAGAAGTTGCTAATTTTCTCATCTCAAATATTGCAGATGAATATTTCCCTATAGAAATAAGTAGATTACAATAATTGGTTTTTACACTATTATATATACCATTTAAATATATGTATTCTATCTCATCAATTTCAGTATCTTTTAAATATTCGTCCATTGAATTAATCGCAGTTCTAGCTAAAAACAAGCTTTTTTCAATTAGTTTTTCCCATTCTACGGTTTCTTTGTTATTAACTTTTATATCAATGTAATTATTTAAACTAGTAAAACTAATGTACAAATAATAAGCATACATCATCTTAGATTCAACATAATCGGTTGATAATTTTTCCAATTTCTCACTAATTTCATATAATGAATTGGGATCCTTTTTATCTAAAGCTTCATCAGCTTTCTTCGCGTAATTCAATAATTGTTCATTTTTATACCACTTCATTCACTTTACCTCTTTTAGTTTTTTGTAAGCTTTTACCTATTGTTCAAAATATATTAAAATAATTATACTCAAAAATGAAGGGAACTAAAATCAATGAAACCATTTTTTATTGATGAAAATTATTTTGAATATGAATACGATCAGCTACTTAAAGAATTAGATATATTCGACTTTTCTAAATTTAATGATTTGATTAATGGTTTGGATAGGTTAGGCTCAAATATAGTTTCTACTATTAATTCTATACATGATACCTGTGAATATTTCTGTAATTCTTTTGTAAATTTAAAATATTCAATAAATTTAATTGAAACTGTTAACGAAGAAGAAAGAAACTATTATTGGGTTTTTTATTTTCATAATATTACTTTACATTTTCTACATACATTAAATGATTTATTATATTCATTAGCTCAAGAATATACTTCACATTATGAAGTAAAAAAAGATATAGGTTTTAAACGAAATTTAGTAGAAAATTTGATAGCTTCAAATAACGACACACATAGACAAATCGGCAATATCCTTAATAAAGATGTTCCTATACGTACTATGAGATATAGAGATGAATACACACATAATATAATGCCTTACAGACCCAATAGTAACCCAACTGTAGAAAATGGCATTACTATGTTTCGAGGCTATTCTACCATGATAACAAGTTTAAATAGTTTAGTGGACGATATTGAATCTGATTTAAAAAAACTAAAAAAAAGAGCTAAGAATATTAAGCAAGTAGTAGGTTTAACTAATGATTAAGCTTCGTATAAATAAATAAAAAAGTATCTATTAATAAGGCTTTGGATTAATCAAAACCGCTATTAAAGCTATAGTAATGTTTGATACTCCTTTGTCTCGTCTAGAAAAATTAGAAACAAAAGAAGATTAGAAAATATGACTAATAGAGTTGCTATCAACAAAATATAAAAGAAGTAAAATTACATTTTTCTATACTTCAAAATTACATGGCTTACTAAGCACGAAAAAAAGCATTAAAATTACAAAACTTTGGGAAGATATGAATAATTATTTCATAATTTCTTTTTAATAATAAAATTTTTATATCTTCTCCCCTCATTTATATTTGTAATAATTTATTTATCAATTTCTTTATTAGTTACATATAATCTATAAAATTATTGAATTATTTGTTTAATAACAAAATATCCTTTTTAATAAAACTCAATTGTTGCTATTGCCTTAAATAATATATATTGATTTTTAAATTAACTTGTAAATGAATAATCAATATTAAATCTTTCTATATAAGAATAAAATAATAAGACCACTAGTCAAAATTGTTAGACTAATGGTCTTATTATTTTATATATTATTTGTAAATATTTTAATTACTTTCTCAATAGCTTTATCCCAAAATGCATAATCATGTTTTCCTGGGCTCTTTATAAAGTCATACTGTACATTTTTTTTATCTAAATAGTTAATAAAATCTAAGTTACCTTTATAAAGTTCATCTTCTGTACCACACATAATTAATAACTCTGGTAAATCAATATTTTTCTCTATAGCTTTATCAACAAGATAATAAGGATCAAAATTACTACCAACTATTTCTTTATTCGTTCCGACTATAGATTCTGGTGAAAAATCATACCATTTGTAATTTTTAAGCATGGAAACGTCGAATGCGGCAGATAAAGGAGCAGCTTTAGAGAACAATTGACTTTGTGTTAGTGCAAATTTAATTGTTCCATATCCTCCCATTGAATGCCCTGCAATAAAATTATCTTCTCTTTTTCTAGACAACGGTAAAATCTGGTGTACATAATTGTAAACTTCTAAAATGTAATCATAATAACTGTGTCCGAAAGCCATATTCGTATAAAAACTGTGATCTGCATTAGGCATTATAATCGCTAATTGATATTCATTAGCATATCGTTCTATACTTGTATATCTTATATACGAGTGAGTGTCGCTAGATAGTCCATGAAATAACAACATTGTTTTAAGTTTTTTTGTCTCGTTCGATGGATCAAAGTAACTGTCATCTTCAGGTAAAATAATATTTAAAGATTGATGCATTCCAAGTGTTTTTGATAAGTAATTCATCTGGATTAAAGCCATATTATCTACTCCTTAAATACTTTATTAATTATTCGTTTGTGTAGCTGGATCTAATTTTTTCTCTACTAGACGTAAAACAATATCTATAAGAACTACTATCACAACAATTGGTAATGCACCAGCCAAGATAAATAGTGTACCATCAGTAGCATTCGTACCACGAATAACGACATCACCAAGTGAAGGCGCTCCAATGAACGAACCAACAGCAACAACACCTATTGCAACTACGAGTGCAATACGTATGCCACCAATAATTACTGATAAAGAAAGTGGTAACTCAATCATACGTAAGACTTGATTACGTGTCATTCCCATTCCTTTTCCAGCATCTTTAATATTAATATCTACTTCTTTAATACCGGTATAAGTATTTTTTATAATTGGAAGTAAAGCATACAAGAATACTGTAAAAATAACCGTATTGATGCCTAATCCTATTACTAACATAAGCATCGCTAACATCGCAATGACAGGAACAGTCTGTATGATATTCGCTAAAGTAATGATAACGCCTGATAATTTTCCAAATCGTGCAATAATGATGCCTAAAGGAATACCTATAATTGACGCAAATAATACACCATACACTGACATTAGGAAATGATTAATAAACAATTCAAAAAGGTAGCCTGAATTTGTTTGATAGTAAGAAATAAGTTGTTCAAATAAATTACCATTCATTAATTTCGACCGCCTTTCTGTTTTGCATCATTTTCAAAATAATCATGTTTTTTCAAGAAATCTTCTGCTACTGTTGCTGGCTCTTTACCTTTTCCATCTGCTTGATAATTTAATTCTTGCATCTGTTCAGTTGAAATCTTACCTTCTAATTTTTCAATAATTGGTTTTAATTGTGGTTTTTCTTTTAATAGTTTATCTGTTGCTAAAGGACTAGCATCATAAGGTGGAAAGAACTGCTTGTCATCTTTCAGTACTTTTAAATCATAAGCCGCGATACGACCATCAGTTGAGTAGCCTACAGCGACATCTAAGTTACCTGAATGTAATGCGTCGTATACTAAACCAATTTGCATTGGTCTAACAGTACCAAAATGGATACCGTATTCTTGTTTAAATCCAGGATATCCATCACCCTTACGATTTTGCCATGAACTATCCATTCCTACTCTCAAATCTTTAGCATGTTTCTTTAAATCAGAAACTGTTTCTAAATTATATTTTTGTGCTGTTTCTTTTGTTACCATTAGTGCATATGTATTTTCAAAACCATATGAATTAAAGAAAGTCTGATTAAACTTTTCTTCAAATCCTTTTTGTGTCACTTTCATTGCTCTATCAGGATCTTTAATTGGATCTTCGCCTAATGCACCAGTTAAATCCGTACCTGTATATCGCGTACCTGACATATTAGCTTGGCCACTCGTAATAGCATTGTGTTGAATTACACTAGACCCTAAGTTATTGATTAAAGTTGGTTTAATCTTTCCATCTGTATCATGTTCAATGAGTAGTCTTAACATATGTGAAATAATTTGAGATTCACTTGTTCCTAGAGATGTAATTCTAACCTCATCATCTGAACTACTATTTTTTAAACCTGGCAAGCTACATCCAGATAACACAGTTAGACATAGCACTAAAACAACAATATACTTTTTACAATATTTCATAATGTCCTCCTTTATTGTTTATCTGGAAATTTTAAGTCCTTTTGGTATAATCCATTTTTCAATTTGAGCTAAAATTAAATCAACGATTAATGCTAACAACGTTACCAAAATCGTACCTACGATAATCATTTCTGGTTCATATAATGCTAAACCATTAAAGATTAAGTCACCTAAACCACCAGCGCCAACATAACTCGCAAGTGCTGCCCAACTAATCACATAGACTGACGACAAACGAATCCCACTTAGAACCATTGGTAATGCTAAAGGTAATTCAATATCTTTCATTAATTGAAAATTAGTCATTCCCATACTGCGGCCAGCTTCTACAATATTACGATCTATATTTTGAACACCCACAATTGTATTATTTAATATAGGTAGTAAAACATATATAAATAACGCAATAATTGCCGTTACTTTACCTACACCAAATAAGGGAATCATTAAAGCTAAAATCGCTAGTGTAGGAATCGTTTGTAAAATACCAGCTATAGTTAACGACACCTTTGATAGCTTTTCTTTCTTTGACAACAAAATACCTAAAGGAATGGCAACAATCATAGCAAGTATGAGAGCCATGATAGAAATGTAAAGATGCTCTAACGTTTTATTCAGTAACATACCACTATTTTCTACTAAATAATTCATACGTTATCAGCCCCAATTTCTTTAGGATCCACAATACCTTGATTTTCAGTAGTCGTTCCACCCCAAAGTGTATCATATACGATATCAACTAGGTTAGAACGTGTTACAAGTCCAATTAAAGTATGTCCGTCCGTATCAACAACAGGAACATTTCTTACATTACGCTTAAGAATGGTACGTACTGTATCTTGTAATTTACTATCTACCTTAACGCGATAAATATCACGTTGCATCGTATCAATTAATTCTTTTTTACTACGTAATCCTTGGTTGATATCTTCAATATCTAAATAACCAAGTAAATGATGTTGATTGTCAACGACAAAAATGGTATCTATACGATATTTTCTCATAATATTAACTGCATCATTTAATGATTCGTCAACATGTACAGTTATCGGCTTAATCATTGCGTCTTCTACAGTTCTAATATTTGGTCTATCTTGAATCAAGCGATTTTGTCCAATGAAGTCTTTAACAAAATCATTAGCGGGATAACGTAAAATATTATCTGGTGTATCATATTGCACTACTTTACCGTTCGTCATAATACAAATTTTATCTGCTAATTTAATGGCTTCGTCCATGTCATGCGTTACAAAAATAAATGTTTTTCCTAATTGTTGTTGTAATTTTTTTACTAAATCTTGTAATGTATCTCTTGTGATAGGATCCAAAGCACCAAACGGCTCATCCATTAAAATAATATCTTGTTCAGCTGCTAGTGCACGAATCACGCCAATACGTTGTTGTTGCCCACCAGATAACTGTGAAGGATATCGTTCTAAATACTCTTCAGGTAAATCAACAAGTTTAATTAGTTCTTTTGCTTTTTTATCTTTTTTTTCTTGCGACCATTTTAATAATTTAGGTACGAGTACAATATTCTCTTTAATTGTCATATGAGGCATTAAACCAATTTGTTGAATTACATAACCAATGCTTCTTCTCAATTCTACTGCATTGATATCTTTAATATTTTTGCCATTAATTGTAATTTCGCCCTCTGATGATTCAATCATTCGATTGATCATTCTTAATGCAGTTGTTTTTCCACTACCACTCGTTCCAATAAAAGCGATAAAGTCTCCTGATTCAATATCAATATTCATATTATCTACCGCTTTCTTACCACCTGCATAGACTTTTGATAAGTTTCTAATGCTTAACATATGTCCAATTCCTCTCTATCTATCATTTATTAAAAAAGAGAACTTAAAGTGAATGTTATACAAAGTTTACTAAGTAAAAACAAGGCACATTAAGTCCTCAATATTTCAAGCATTCGATTATCAATACAAACTTTATTTGTTTCTACTAATTCCGATTTGATGGCCTAATTGTTTAGGCACATTTACATCAGAAGTTTGGTTAAAATACGCTACTATAGATTCTGTAATACTTTTAGGAAATGGAGCCGGTCGGTTTGTGACTGTATCTATTCCCATTAGCATAACTTCATATACTGCGCTACATACCATGTCATCATTTAACATTTCCATAAAGATATGAAGTCTCTTACTATCATAATCATATAAACTCACTCTTACTTCAATAGGTTCATATTTCTTCATTTCTTTCAAAAATGTTATATGATTTTCTAATGTAAAAATGGTATAGTGTAACGATTGAATTCCTTCTTGATCAAGTCCAATGTATGCTAACCAAGCATCAGTTGCATCACTAAACACACGATTATATTCAGCATCATTCATGTGTCCATTGTAATCAACCCAAGATGATTTTACATCAGTATGATAAACAAACTGAGCTGTCATAGCTTTACACCTTCTGATGTTGCTTAGATTTTTTCATTGATGCTGTATCTTTAGGCCAGTATTCTTCTGCGAGTTGTTTTACTTTAATAAGGAATTCATTACGTTTTCGATCAAGTTCTGACATTGTATATCCTTGTGAAGTCGCTTCACTACCGCGTACCACTTTTTCATAAAGATCCTCTGTCAATTCGGGTGCAACTAACTTAGTCCATGGTTTTTTCAATGCAGGACCAAATTGTTTAAGCATATGTCTCATGCCACCTTCTCCACCTGCAAGATGGAATGTCATAAATGGTCCATATTGAGCATAACGTAAACCAGCTGCATGCGTAAATGCTTTATCTACTTCTTCTGTTGTTGCAATACCATCATTAACAATATGTAATGATTCTCTCCATAATGCTTCCATTAGACGATCTGCAATATGTCCTTCAATTTCATTTCGCACATGAAGCACATCCATACCAATACTCTCATAAACTTCTTCAGCCTTAATAACTGTCTCTTCTGAGGTGTTTTGACCTGGTACAATTTCAACAAGAGGTAAAATATATACTGGGTGAAAAGGATGTGCTACTACTAAACGTTCAGGGTGTTTTAAATTCTTTTGTAACTCAGTTGGCATAATACCAGAGGTACTTGAACCGATAATGGCAGACGGTTTCGCATAAAAATCGATTTCTTTTAAAACAGCATCTTTAATCGATTCTACTTCAGGAACGTTTTCTTGAATAAGATCTGCATCCTTAACTGCCGATTTTAAATCAGTAGTAAAGCTTAAATTATCCAACGATGCTCCCTCAGATAATCCCATTTCTTTAGCATAAGGCCAGTTTTGTTTAACTTGTGTTAGCATTCTTTCATAGGCACCATCACTAGGATCTGTAGCAATAACTTCGTGGCCGTGGGCGAGTATTCTTGTTATCCATCCGCTACCAATCACGCCTGTTCCAACTACTGCAAACTTCATTATTTATCTCCTTTATTATTTTTAAGATTAAATTTTTCTCTTGCTTCTGCAGGTGTTAATGGTATTAAATCATATTCTTTCATTATTTTTTTAGCTTCTTCAACTAATGCTTCATTTGTTGCTTTAACACCTTTTGAAATATACAGGTTATCTTCAAGACCAACACGAATATTTCCACCACGTTTAGCAACTTCTCTAACTGTTGGTAATTGCATTCTACCAATACCAAATGCAGACCATTGCGCACCTTCAGGGATTCTTGAAATAAGATAGTCTAACGTCTGAGCATCATTTTCAGCACCCCAAGGTATACCTAAACAAAACTGGAACATAGGTTGTTCGACTAAACCTTCATCAACAAGTTGCTTTGCAAAACTGACATGACCTGTATCAAAACATTCAAGCTCAGGTTGTACACCTGCATCTTTAATCATTTGTGCTTGTTCTCTCAGCCATGAAGCGGGACTAATATATATCGAATCTCCCATATTAACGCTGCCACAATCAAGCGTACACATTTCTGGTAATGTGTCTCCTACTGGTCTATGACGCTCTTTTGGTGTTTGAATCCAGGTTCCTTCACCGCCTGTTTCTGGGTGTTGTTGACTTGGGATAAAGTCGCCACCGCCACCAGCTGTTACATTAATAATAATATCTTCGTCTGCCTCTCTAATGAGTCTTACGGTTTCACTATATAGTTCTGGATCATGACTCACCCCACCTGTTTTAGGGTCTCTAACATGAATATGTGCTACTGTTGCTCCAGCTTTTGCACACTTAATTGCTGAATCAGCAAGTTCTTGAGGTGTTACTGGAACATTTTCATTTTTGTCAATTGTATCTCCAGCGCCTGTAATTGCTGCAGTTAATACCACTTTTTTCAAGGTAAGCACTCCTTTATATTTTAAATACGTTATAAACTATACCAACTGGTCGGTAAAGTTTCAACCATGACATAAAAAATAAGCTGAAAAGTTTCATTCTCACCTAACAGCTTAAAACCTGAAAATTTATTTTTTTTCTTTATTAATACCTACTTCTACTTTTTCTTTTAACCGATTTATTACTTTTTCACGCATTGCTTCGTCAACTGCACTTATTCCAAAAACTTCTGATAACCATAAACCATCAACGGCTAACCTAATGATTGTTGCATCTACTTCATCTAGACCGTCATTAACAATTTGAGATTGCCAATCTTCATATAAAGATTTTAATGGTAAGAGTAGCGCTTTATTTGAACCTTGTGCAGCAAGCATTGCAGAAGTAATAGGCGCATTTTCAACACGATGTTCTTTCGTTGCTTCAATAAACGCATTTAACCATTGTCCTTGTTTACAATGTGTATTATCAATATGGCTATTTACATTTTCTCGATATAATTCATTAGCATAATTGACAAGCTCTTTTATTAAACCTTCTCTATTTTTAACATGATAAAGCAAACCACCCTTGCTTATACCTGCTTCTTTTGCTACTGCATCTAATGTTAAATAGTCAGTACCTTGTCTATTTACTATATTAGCTGCAGATTCTAAAATATACTGTTTCTTAGATTTCCTTGCCACCAATTCACCTTCTTTCAATTAAAATCAATATTGTTTACATATTACTCTTAAATAGATAGAAATTATTATATTATATAAATTATTTTAAAAAAAGTTTTACGTTCTAATCTCTTTAACTATATTCAAAATGATTACACTTAAAAAATGTATAAAGTTAAGAGTAAGATAAAGAATTCAAAATGCTTTCTTCTTTCTATCTCAACTATGTATATAACCTAATTTATATTGAATGTAAACCTCCTTTATGAAAGTTTTAGTTCCAGAACTTAAATCAAATTGAACTTAAATTTTTAACCTTTTGTATTGATTGTATAAGAGTAGAAGCGAAAACTTAATATAAGTGTATTTTTCCATTTTAATTATTGATTACCTTTGTATTAAAATATAAGAAACGCTCATTTAAAACGCTTTCTGTCAAGTAGATAATTAAATAATTAAAAGCTATTATTAATTTTAAATAATTTCTCATCTTTAAATTTGACTTTCATATTCTTTTCTCAACAAGCTATACACATAACTATCTGAGAATTCCCCTTGTAAACATTCATCACTTCTCAATATACCCTCTTGTGTGAATCCAAGTCTTATTGGTATAGCTCGGCTTTTCTTATTTTGGGTATTCGGATTTTATGGTGGAAAAGGGCTTATAAATCACCCTTCTCCAAATTCTTAATAAGTGTGGAAAATCGACACCAAAGTTGTCTGTAATGTCGTGGTCATTCACTTCATACCAATTGAAAGTATCGTATAACATAGCTTTATTGAAAGCACTTGAATTAAATCGTGGCTTACGCTTTTTATGGAGCTTCTCATTGAAAAGGATTTTGGCTCGTAAGGCATCAAACGAGTAACCTCTACCCATTCGCTCTACCTGCCTAATAATGCTGTTAATTGACTCCGTATAAGCATTAGTGAGCCTTTTATCAAAGTAGTTGAATATTTCGACATGCCAGTTGTCTACGGCTCTCACGAGGTCTTTATATGCGTCTTTAGAGTTGCTGGACATACAACGGTGTCTCCATTGACTATAACGAAGATGACCTTCATCTGGATCAGGAGTATCCCATATCCAGTAAAACTCTTCTTTGAGTTCATAGGCTTCTTTTAAAGCAGGAAGATTACCTAACCAAGTATCTAAGAGGAATGATTCACGTTCATTTAGATCGTGTTTACGCTTTAGAAGGATAAACCTTTCACGCATAAGGGTACGTCTTTCTTTTTGGCTCATATGGGCTTTCAAAGACTTTCTGACGTTATCTAAGGCTTGATTAGCCATTCTAACTACATGAAACTTATCTACGACAACTTTAGCGTGTGGAAGGATAGTGTTCACTGCGTCTTTGTAAGGCTTCCACATATCCATTGTGACGTACTCAATGTAAGTCCTGTCACTGATTTCTGAAAGACGTTGGATGAATGTTTCCTTGTTACGGTTAGGCTTGATGTCATAAATAGTCCTGCGTTCAATATTAGTCAATACAAGCCGAGGTCTACGGATAATATGTATCTCGTCTATCCCAAGCCACTTAGGAGTTTCAAACTGGTATTCACGTTCTTTGAGTGCCACATAGTCCTTAAAAACGTTCCTAATGGTTTTCTCGTCAACACCAACGCTTTCTGCGACTTCTACAAAGGTCTTAGACATGGATTGCTCTTGAATGGACTTTAAAAGCCTTTTGGTCATACTACGCTTTTCATCTACAGATATTAGGCGTTCCCAGAAGGTAGATCCGCATTCACGACACTTGTATCGTCTACGGTTCAATTGTAAGCCCACTCGCTTTAAACGAATGGGCAAATCCATAATTAGTTGATTTCTTGAACTGTGTTTGTACAACTTGTCAAAACCACATTCAGGACAACGTTCAGGTGGTCCAACTGCTTCAACTTTAAACATCATATCGGTTTCATTTTCTTGTGGCGGTTCTATTGTTTTAATGTCTGGTGGGGGTAATAAGTCTGACATATTATTCATCCTTTATTACTCTGCGGTGTTAAGGTATCAATTATAGATTTGATGTCGAAATCATCAGTGTTAAATTATTTTTGTGACCACAAATGCACTTAGAAAATCCCTTAAAGCATTAGCTGGTTCACTTGAATAGGGAGTTGTAAAAAAGTTCCCTTAGCCTGCACAACAAGATAATTTCGAAATATCTTTATCGAACGTAAGTGCAGCTAATTTTAGCCCTTCAGCCATTGTTAAATATGGTGCTAGGGTTTCTGTTAAATCTTCTATCGTTAAGCCAAATTTAACAGCTAATGATGCAGCATAGATGACATCTCCTGCATTCTCAGATACAATATGAACCCCTAATACTTTTAGTGTTTCTGCATCTGCTACTAGTTTAAATACACCGGTTGTTTCACGGTTTACAATTGCTCTTGGAACAGCATCTAAAGGTAATACAGATGTCTTCACATCATACCCTTTCTCTTTTGCTTGTTCTTCTGTTAAACCAACCGTTGCAACCGTCGGATTCGTAAACGTAACAGCAGGAACTACCGATAAATCTATTTTTTTGTTTAATCCACCAATAGCATTATCAGTAATAATTCCACCTTCATAGGCTGCTACATATACAAATTGTGGTCCTAAAGTCACATCTCCTGCTGCATAAATCTTTTCATTACTTGTTTGACCAAAATCATTGATCAGGATTTCATTATTTTTTCCAGTTTCAACACCTGCTGCACTTAAATTTAAAGAATCCGTATTTGGTTTTCTTCCAGTGGCAACAAGTAACTGATCTGATTCAATGACTTCTCTACTGCCATTTACTGTTACGTAAACCCTTTTTATCTCTCCACTTTGTTCAACACACTCAAAAGTTGCCCCTTTGACAAGGTTTATACCCTGTTCAATTAACGCTTTTTCAACTGACTCTGAAATCTCAGGATCATACTCCTTTAAAAGTCGCTCACTTCTTTGCATAAGCGTTATTTCTGAACCTAAATGATGAAATAGTTGTCCAAGCTCCATTCCAATGTATCCTGAACCAATTACAGTTAATCGTTTTGGTATTTTCTTTAACTCAAGAAGTGTTGTACTAGTTAAATAGTCCATTTTTTCAAGTCCCGAAATTTGGGGCAACGAAGGCGATGCACCTGTTGCAATTAAAAAGCGTTTTGCAGATAACTTTGCCCCATTGACCTCAACCGTACTAGCATCAACGAATTTTGCTTCACCTTTAATTAAATCAAAATTGTATTCATCAATTAAATCCATATATTTTTGATTCCGAAGTTCGCTCACCAATTTATCCTTTTGCGTGATTAAACTAGCTAAATCCACTTCTCCAGCGGATGTTTGTAAACCTATAAACGGATTGTCTTTTGATAAATGATTGATTTCCCCTGCCCTAAGAAGAGTTTTTGACGGAACACAGCCAATATTCACACAGGTTCCCCCAACCGTTCCACGCTCAATCATTCCAACTTTTGCACCGTATTCTATAGCTTTAATTGCCGAAGAAAAGGCAGCAGCACCAGAACCAATAATAAGAAGGTCATAATTGTCTTCATTAATTAACGCCACGTTTTCTAGTGATGATACTTCTTCAATTTCTCCGGCTTGGTAATTTGCTTCATCAATCGCCTTTATTGCACTTTCAACCTCAATATCATCGGGCAGTTCAAATACTGCTTCACCACGACGATAACTAGACTCAATATTTTTAGCACCTATCTTTTCAAGTGCTGATTCTACGTGTTTTTCACAACCCGTACAAGTCATTCCTGAAATGTTTACCTTAAATTTATTCATAAAAAAGCTCCTTTCGTTAATTAATCTCTCATGTTAATGTTTCTATTATTGGACACGAATGTAATTGCTTTTCATCTGGACATCGTTGTTTTAAGTCGTCTAACATAGTTTCAATTCGTTTTAAATCCTCTATTTGTTTTTGCACTTCCTTTTGTTTTTTAGAAACAAATTCGAACATATCTTGACAACGAACTTCATCTTTATCTACAACACCAAGTAATTTATAAATCTCGCTTAAAGAAAAACCAAGTTCCTGTATTCGTTTAATAAACCCAACACGCTTAACGTCATCATACGAATATATCCGATAACCAGCTTCCGTTCGGTGAGGTTCTTGTAATAAATTTTTTCGCTCGTAATATCTGATCGTTTCTTTATTAACTCCACATTTATCTGCAAACTCACTAATGCGATAAATCATCTTATTTCACCCCATGAATATTATAAACCGTGTACCATAGTACACGGTCAAGTAAATTGGACTATTTTATTTTTTTCCCAAAGTATCACTCGTATGTGATTGATACTTTTATATAATACTATTGATTATCCTAACATCCCGCCAGAAAATCCGATTTAAACACCAGTTGTTTTTAAACTATTAAGAAAGTAATTCCACTATATATTCCGAAGACCCCTTATTTTTAATAGACATTTGTATTTCGATTCGATTAATATCATATTCTTCATATACATATTGAATAAGTGCTTTAGTGCATCTAGTCATGATGCCTTTCTTCTGGAAATCTTCAGCTAAATAATAACCAATTGAGGTACGTTTATTAACTAAGTCTAAATAATGTAATCCAATAACACCAATCAGTTTTTTATCACTCCATATTCCACAATGAAACCCATTACCATCGATAAATTGTTGTAAAGCTGAGTGGATAAAGTGTTGACTATCTTCTACCCTCTTTGTATGTTCAACAAAAGGTAAAAATTCCGCTAGATATTTGCGGTTACTATCTACTAATTTAAATAACTGCCCTGCTTCTCGTTCTTCTAATATCTTTAATTTAATATCTTTATCTATTTGATAACCAAAGATCATAACTATCCCACCCGCTTATATAATTATTAATGAACCTTAAAGAAAAAAACCGCTACTAAAGAGGATATGGAAATCCATCTCCACGCGCAAATTGTTGTAAGGC
>NZ_KV813755.1:0-44169 GCF_001813735.1 Staphylococcus sp. HMSC068C09 | reverse complement strand
CTATCTACTAATTTAAAAAGTTGATCCGCTTCTCGTTCTTCTAATATTTTTAATTTTAAGTGGTCATTAATTTGATATCCAAACATAATTAAAACCTCCTATATTTTCAAAATATTCGATAAATTATAAGTATAATAACATAATTACATACATTAAAAACATAAACTTATTAAATATTTGTAAAATTTTAAACTTATTCATTATTCTTTTAACGATATATGTTAAGCTTTTATACATCTGTTTTATTAAATTTGAAAGGAGTTAAATACATGGAAAACAAATCTAAACAGTTTTCAAATGTATTTATTTTTGCTTCAGTTATTGTAGGGTTACTGGTAATTATTGGAGCCATCTTCCCTAATCAATTTGGTTCAATTTCTGGAGCAATCGGAAGTTTTATTACAGAAACGTTTGGTTGGTACTATATGCTACTTATTAGCATTATTCTGATATTTTGTATCACACTTATTTTTCATCCAATTGGAAAGCTTAAGTTAGGAAAACCTGATGATAAACCAGAATTTAATACCATTTCATGGTTAACAATGCTATTTAGTGCAGGTATGGGTATTGGACTTGTATTCTATGGATCTTCTGAGCCCATTTCACATTATCTATCGCCACCAACAGCGAGTAAAGAAACAGAAGCTGCTCTAGCTGAAGCCATGCGTTCAAGTTTCTTACATTATGGACTACATCCTTGGGCAGTTTACGGTATTGTTGCATTAGCTCTTGCATATACACAGTTTAGAAAAAATGACTTAGGACTCATTTCTCGTACATTACGTCCTATTTTCGGAAATAAAGTAGAAGGTCCATTAGGTACTGTTGTAGATGTTTTAGCCGTTTTTGCTACTATTATTGGGGTTGCAGTGTCACTTGGTGTTGGCGCCATGCAAATTAACGGTGGTTTAAATTATTTATTTGGAGTGCCAAACAATAAACTTATTCAAGGCATTATTATTCTTATTGTTACAGTTTTATTCTTAATTAGTGCTTGGAGTGGTTTAAGCAAAGGTATTCAGTATTTAAGTAATTTAAATATGCTTTTAGCTGCGATGTTACTTATTATTATTCTAATTGTAGGTCCTACAATTTTAATTATGAATATGTTTACATCCTCAATTGGTGAATATTTGAATACACTTATTTTTAATAGCTTTGATGTTGCTCCACTTAACTCACAAAAACATGAATGGTTACAGTCATGGACTATTTATTATTGGGGCTGGTGGATGAGTTGGTCACCATTTGTAGGTATCTTCATTGCCCGTATTTCAAAAGGTCGTTCGATTCGTGAATTCGTTATCGCAGTATTAGGCGTTCCTACAATTATTAGTATGCTATGGTTTACAGCCTTCGGTATTACTGGTATTGAAATTGGTAAGCAATCTAAACATATCTTTAGTATGCCACCTGAAACACAATTATTTGGTATTTTCAATGAGATGCCTATGGGTGCAATTTTATCGTTTATCGCTATTATCTTAGTAGGCTCATTCTTTATTACATCCGCAGACTCAGCTACATTTGTATTAGGTATGCAAACATCATTTGGTCGTTTAAATCCATCCGGTTTTGTTAAGATTGTTTGGGGCGTCATGTTATCAGCGATTGCCTACGTACTTTTACTATCTGGTGGATCGACAGGTCTAGATGCTCTGCAATCAGCTGCTATTATTTCAGCATTACCATTTAGTTTTGTTGTTATTTTAATGATGATTTCATTTTTCAAAGATGCAAATCAAGAAAGAAAACTCTTAGGTTTAACCTTACAACCTGATCATCAACGTAAAAAGGACTATATTAAACATAACACAAACCAACAATCTAAAATGAAATAAGACAGAACCGGAGACATCATTAAATGTCTCCGGTTTTATATATATTAGTAGTCGATGATTGAATTGAAAAATGCATTTGTCACAAGCTTTTTTCAAGCTTAGTCCTCTTTTTGGAGACGACAAATTCAAAATAAATTCTAACTACTCTTGTAGTTTGTATAGGATAAAAACTCTACTATAAAATAAAAGGTCACAGCGAATTGAAGACATTCGTTGTGACTTTATTTTTAAAATGTTCCTGGATTGAAGTTAGTTTTCCATTCATTAAATGGCCAATATCTCCAAACGACTTTACCTACAAGTTGTTTTTTATCTACTAGACCTACAACATCAAATCGGCTATCTATACTATTTTGTCTATTATCTCCTAAAACTAAATATTTATCTTTAGGAAGTTTCATTTCACCATTTGAACCTTTAATTTGACTTGATTTAAATGAGCCTGTTAAATATTGACCTTGTTTATGTTTCTTATTGTAATCTAAATACGGTTCAGACACTTTTTTATTATTTACATATAATTGGTCTCCCTTATATTCTACTGTATCCCCTGGTGTGCCAATCACACGTTTAATAAAATCACGTTTTGAATCTTCATGAAATACAACGACATCACCATTATCAATGTGATTCATAGATTTAGAAATTTTACTTACAATCACTTTATTGCGATCTTGAAACGTTGGATGCATTGAAGATCCAGATACTGTATAAGATTCGCCAATAAACTTTGTTACTACAATAACAACCAGTAGCCCCACTACAATGGATATAACCCACTCCATGATTTCTCGTTTCACATTTCATCCCGCCTATCATCTTTTCTTATTCTCGATTACTTCTACTCTATCATACATACTTTTCAAACACGTTTCATTCTTCTTACGACTGATTTTTATTTAAATCTTTCACATTCGTAAGATACACCTCTTACTTTGTAAGGTTAGATAAAGGCACCGCTTCATTCACCCTTTTAAAATAAGAAGTGTAATAGAGATAAGGAGTGATGAGATTGAAATTATTATTAAGAATCATATTAACTATTCTTGTCATTATTGTAGTCATTATAGGTGGTTTATTTGGATTAAACGCATATTCAGACCAACATCCTAACAATCGTTCTATCAATGATTGGAATAAACTAAATCCCTTAGCACCAACGCATGAGTATTATGTTAAGACTCAAAAACCATCAAAAGTGGAAGTCGTTGATAAGGAAAAAGACTTCTATATCTACCATTACAATCAAACAGGTTACACCAAAGATGGTAAAGCTAAAAACATTGATTATACAGCGTCTAAAAAATTAAAACAACATCATTACTTAGTTGTAAGCGAAAAATCTCACACAATTACATCATATAAAGAAGTAAAACAATCAGACATTCCAACTAAAGCGAAAGAAAAATTATAAAACTTACAAGGAGTATGATAATCATGCCTATTTTAAACGTTAATCATGTATCAAAAATTTATGGAACGAAACAAAAATTTAAAGCACTACACGATATTAACTTTTCAGTCGATAAAGGAGAATTCGTTGCAATTATGGGACCATCTGGTTCAGGTAAGACAACCCTCCTTAATGTTATCAGTTCAATTGATAGCATTTCAGGCGGTACTGTAGAAATCAGTGGCAATGAGATAAACCAGTTATCTAATAAAAAATTAGCACAATTTCGTAAGAAAGAACTTGGTTTTATTTTCCAAGATTATAGCGTTTTACCTACATTAACAGTTAAAGAAAATATTATGTTGCCATTATCTGTCCAAAAAATGAAAAAAGATGAAATGGAAAAAAACTATCAAGACGTCACAGAGGCACTTGGTATTTATGATTTAAGTGATAAATATCCTAGTGAAATTTCTGGAGGTCAACAACAACGTACAGCTGCTGCACGTGCTTTTGTACATCAACCATCCATCATTTTTGCAGACGAACCAACAGGTGCACTTGATTCAAAAAGTGCACAAGATTTACTTCATCGCTTAGAAGATATGAACAAACAATTTAATAGTACGATTATTATGGTTACCCATGATCCTTCAGCAGCAAGTTTTGCACAACGTGTCATTATGTTAAAAGATGGCGATATTCATTCAGACATTCATCAACAAAGTAAAACAAAATCTAAATTTTATAATGAAATCATTCAATTACAATCAGCCCTAGGTGGTGTGGCAAATGACGTTTAATCAAATTACATTAAAGAATTTAAAAGGTAATATCAAACATTATATATTATATCTTTTTTCATTAATCTTAAGTATCATCTTATATTTTAGTTTTGTCACATTACAATACACACATAGCTTAAATAATGGTTCATCAAAAATAATCAATCAAGGTGCAAAAGTTGGTTCAGTTTTTTTATTCATTACGATTATCATTTTCTTAATGTATGCGAACCATCTATTTATTAAACGTCGCACACGCGAATTTGCATTATTCGAACTCATTGGACTAACACGTGGTAACATTCTTAGAATGCTTGCTATCGAACAAATCACTTTATTTATTAGTACAGGCATTATTGGCGTTATTATTGGTATTTTAGGTTCAAAATTATTGCTTTCAATATTAATAAAACTGATGCATTTACACATTCATGCATCTATAGGATTTGAAGTAGCTGCTTTAATTCAAACAATAATCATGCTAATGTTAGCGTTTATTTTAATTATGTTAGAAGATGCTATCTTTTTAAAACGAAGAACCATACTTTCTATGATGAAAGACAGTATGAAAACAGAGGCAGTAAAAGCGAAAATCACCATGCCAGAATGTATTGCTGGTATTCTTGGACTCATAATGATGATGTTAGGTTATTATATGTCTACAGAAATGTTTGGTAAATTTCAAGAATTAACGATGGCCTTATTAACGCCGTTTATTATTTTATTCTTAACTGTAGCAGGCGCATATTTATTTTTCAGAAGTTCAGTTTCAATTATTTTTAAATCTTTAAAAAAATCAAAACAGGGTCGTGTCTCTATCACTGATGTCGTCTTTACATCTTCGATTATGTATAGAATGAAGAAAAATGCGATGTCTTTAACTATTATTACAGTCATTTCAGCAGTTACAGTAACAATCTTGTGTTTCGGAGCAATTAGTAAAGCAAATGCTGACTTTAATATTCAATCATCGTCACCTCAAGATATTAACTTTACTAAAGTAAAGATGGCCCAACAATTTGAACATCAACTTAACCAACACGGTATACCATATACAAAAAAAACGTATGAAAATGCCAATACCCATATTATTGAAAATGATGTAATTAAAAGTAAAACGGGTAACGCAATGCAAAATGAAAGTATATCGATTATGGCTGATCCTCATATCAAAGGTAATCACGCTACAATTACAAATTTACAAGGTCCACTTTCAATGATGTTTAATGTTCAAATCCATAAAGATTTAAAACTAAAAGGGCAACAAGTAAAGACATTTTATGTAGATAAAAAAGATTTAAATGAAATCATTCCAATGGATGCTTCATTGGGTGGACCAGTACTTAAAATCAGCGCAGATAACTATAATGCTTTAAAAACAAAAAATCAACTTACACATCATTATGGTTTTAATATTAAGCATCATAGCGATCTTTCAAAAGCTGAAACATTAGCTAAAAAAGGAAAACAAAATGTAGTTTTAAAAAGTGAAAACAAAAAAGCAATTGATGAAAGTAATGGCATTCTTATATTTGTCACTTCTTTCTTAGGTCTTGCATTTTTAGTGGCAGCTGGTTGCATTATTTATATTAAACAAATGGATGAAACTGAAGATGAAATAAACCATTATCGTATTCTGCGACGTATTGGTTTTACGAATACAGATATGATAAAAGGACTAGCTTTAAAGATTATATTCAATTTCGGTTTACCATTAGTGGTTTCTTTACTCCATGCCTTTTTTGCAGCAAACGCATTTATGATGTTAATAGGTAATTATACATTGACACCTATCTTCATTGTCATGGTTATCTATTCACTTGTATATCTGATATTTGCAGTTATTTCGTTCATTCATTCAGAACGCATCATTAAAGATGCCATTTAAATAATAGATGGAAAGGAAATGTTAAAATGACTATTAAAGAAATGATTCAACACGCATATTACGACTTATTAAGTTTAAAAGTAAATTGGTTTAATGGTATCATGTTAGCTCTGATAGTATTAGTTGCTAGTAGTATTACAACGCCATTTATTGGTGTGCCGGTAGGCTTACTTGGCGGTGGCTATATTTTGAAAAGATACGAAGAAAACAAACATTAGAATTAAAAAAAGAAGCTCAAAATGAATTGAGCTTCTTTTTCATTAATATTTCAAAAATATCTCTGTTAAATATATACTCAAATAACACATACATAAAAATAAACCCACTATAAAAATAAAAGATAATATACTAGTAAATATATTCCTTTTTTCACTAGATTTTACTTCGTTTGGATCTTTACCATTCATAAAAGCTACTATTCTATCGTAGTTATCTAAATTATATTTATATTTAATTTTATCTATTTGAGTACCACTATAAAAGCTAATTAAAAAAAGAATAGCAATTATTATAAATCCCCATGAATTAAAATAATATAAGAGAGGACCTATAAGTATAGAAGACAAAGTAAATCCAATAATCATAACTAACGACCAAATGTTCATTTTTCTTTTTATAGATTCTTGTTTATTTGAATTTAAATCTCCTCTAACTAAATCATCTAGTGAGATATCAAACAACTCACACATTACTAGTAAATTATGAATATCTGGATAACTCTTTTCATTTTCCCAATTTGATATTGTCTGTCTAGAAACATATAATTTTTCCGCTAAGTATTCTTGAGAATATTCATCTCTTTCTCGATATTTTCTTATTTGTTGACCGATATCCATTCATTCACCTCGTTATAAATTAAACTATTTTTATTTAATTTTTAAAATCATAATACTATATTTATAAAAACGTTTTTTCTAATAAAAATCTATCAATTTTCTTTTACATTATCTTAGTTTTAGTGTAAAAAATGTTTTACATTTTAGTGTATTGCAATATTTTAGGATCTTTAGAACAAATATAAGCAAAGTATTGGTAATGAAACTCCTAAAGGGGTAGGACAAATTAAAGATTGAGACCTTAATCATAAATAAACATGAAAAGACTTTGAGTTGACATAAACTGAAACTATCCCCTAGGAAAGCGAAATCGTATAATACTGATTATTAATAAAAAACCCATAGATTAAAATCATCTACGGGTTATATAAGAATAAGAATTATACTCTAATTTCTTATAGTTTCAATATTTTTACTATTCAACATTATATGCATCTAAAATTACTTTTAATAACTTTTTAATATAAGCTTCATTAAGGACGTTAGGTTTAATCAATATATTAAAATAAATCGGTGAAAAAATTAAATCAATAAATAAATCTTGGTCCGCTTCGTCAATATATTTAGAAATAATAGTCTTCAATATTTTACGATTGCTATCAAAATAACCTTTCATAAATATGTCACGTGCTTCAGATTGTTGATAACTAATTAATATTTCAATCACAGCACGACCTAAATGAGTTTGATAAATATTCATAACTCTTATTAGAAAATGATACAATTCATCGTACATCGTTTTATAATCATTTTCAAAAACGTGGATTCGACTGACAAACATATCGACAATAATAGATGATTTATCTTTCCAACGTCTATAAATCGTCGCTTTAGAAACACCTGTATTTTCAGAAATTTGATCTATTGTCATATCTCTAAAATAAGTAGTTTCTAATAACTGATCAATTTCTTTAAATATTTTTTCATTGATTGTTGGATCTTTCGGTCTTCCAGCCATCTTTTCTCCTTCTTAAACGTGAAATAAATTCTACAATTTCAAAGATAATTACTGCACTAATAAACCATACAACAAAACCAACCAAAATACTAAGTAACCACTCATGTGTAGAATATAACATTGCCCATGTTGCTAAGATACTACATAATACACCTGTCATACCAAAAACTGCACCTCTACTAACATGTTTGGCAACGACATCCCCATGTTGCATACCAGTAATAAATAAAGAAACAAGAAATACTGCAGGTAATGTTGCAAAAACGCCACCTAATTCTTTCCAAGGTAGCATAACTGAAATAATATAACTTAACATAACAGCTAAACCACCCACGAGAAATTTGATAAAAGTTAATTTCATTAAAAAATCCTCCAAATATTAAGAAATGTGTCGTACCGCAAAAATAGCAATTGAAATGACTAACCAACAAATAAATGCAAACGCTGTACCTTTTTTATAATCTCGTTTACTTATATAAATCGACGTAATAAATACTGTAATAATGCAAGAAATAATACCTATTATAGCTCCTGAACTAAGATGTATCGACATTTGAATCAGCCGTTCTCCTCGATGATCTATGGCTAAAGCAATAATAGCTGCTAGGTAGACTGCCGGCATAGTCGCAATAATGCCACCCATTTTCCCTCCTACTTTCTCAGCCATAATCGATGCAAAGGCAACAGCGATACCTCCAATCACAAAATGAAGTATCGCACTTGAAATTGATATTCCGAACACATGAAACCCTTCTCACCTTAATTATTAAACGATACGTTTCGTTTAGTAATATTGTAATTCAATTTTTAAACTATGTAAATATGAAATAAAGAATCCATTATTATAAAATAGGTGACAAAAAAAGAACAGGATACTGAATGCAACATTCATTCTACCTGTTCTTTTAGTCATTAACGTTTATATAGTTTTATTTTAATTTCATAATAATCCTCGTGATCTTTATCACGATGCTCAACATGAATACCCGAGTCTTCAATGGCTTGAATACTCTTACCAACTTCATCACGTGCTTGTGTCAAATCTTTAGAAAATTGGAATGTTTTTGCTTTTACTTTTTCAGGGCCTAATTTTTGTTTCACACGAGCTTCTGTCTGTTTGACATTCAATTTCTGAGCAATAACTTGTTCAATCAATTGTTCTTGATCCGCTTCTTTTAAGGATAATACTGCGCGTGCATGGCGTTCTGTAATTTTACCTTCACGTAATCGTACAATTACTTTTGGTGCTAATTTAAGTAAGCGTAATTTATTAGCTATAAAACTTTGGCTTTTTCCAAGACTTTGCGCTAACTCACTTTGAGTGGTTTGTCCAATTTCAAGTAACTTTTTATACGCTTCGGCTTCTTCTATTGCAGATAAATTTTCACGTTGGATATTCTCAATAAGGGCCACTACAGCAGTTTCTTCATCATTCATATGACGAATAATGACGTCTGCTTTAGATTGATGCAAGGATTGTAATGCTCTAAATCGTCGTTCACCTGCAATAATTTCATACATATTCTCTTCTATAGGTCGAACGACAATGGGTTGTAATAACCCATGTTCTTCTATCGACTCAGCAAGTTCTGTAATTTTACTTGAATCAAACACTTGGCGCGGTTGATAACGGTTAGGTACGATACGCTCTATTTGAATGGATTCCACACTTGAATGACGATTTTCTTCAATATAATCAACGATGTCTTCTTTATTTTTTAAACCAAATAGTTTAGAAAAAGGTTTTTTCATTGTCCATTCACTCCTCTTAAAATCAATTTTAACATGAGTAACCGAAAAATTGATTAATTTTCTAATAAAGGAGCTTTATTAGGTGTACCAGGTTTTCTAGGATATTTTTTAGGTGTTTGACGGCGCTTATCAACTATAATCATTTGTCTTTCACCTGCATCTTCTGGTAAATCAAATGTGTAAGAATCACTATACTCTCCACCTAAGATGCTTATACCAAATTGTGCTTCTGCTAATTCTTCTTCACCTTTTGCAGACTTTAATGCAATAAACTGCCCGCCTTTTTTAACTAACGGCAAGCATAACTCACTTAGAACAGTAAGTCTTGCCACTGCACGTGCTGTTACCACATCATATGTTTCTCTATTGACACCTTTACCAAATGTTTCTGCTCGATCATGAACAAAACTTACTTGTGTTAATCCAAGTTCAACTGCTAAATGATTTAAAAACTGAATACGTTTATTTAATGAATCGACAATGGTTACTTTCAATTCTGGAAAAACAATTTTTAAAGGAATACTTGGAAATCCAGCACCAGCCCCTACATCACAAAGTGTTAGTGGTTGATTAAAATCATAGTAAAATCCAGCTGTAATAGAATCATAGAAATGTTTCAAGTAAACTTCATGCTCATCAGTAATACTTGTTAAATTCATTTTTTCATTCCATTCAACAAGCAAACGATAATAGGTTTGAAATTGTTGTTGTTGTTGTTCTGTTAATTCAATCCCTTGCTCACTTAACGCTTTTGTTAACCATTCGATGCCACTCATTAATTTTTCACCCTTTGTAATTTACCTTGTTCTAAATATACAAGTAAGATAGAAATATCTGCAGGATTAACACCTGAAATACGTGATGCTTGCGCAATATTTAATGGTTTAACCTCTGCTAATTTTTCTCGTGCTTCAGTGGCTAAACTATCCACTTTACTATAATCTAAGTCTTCTGGAATTTTCTTTTCTTCCATACGTTTAACTTTTTCAACTTGTTGTAATGATTTATTGATGTAACCTTCATATTTCGTTTGAATTTCAACTTGTTCTTCTACCGCTTTTGGTAACTGATGTGTTTCTTCTAATATCTCTAAAATTGTATCATACGTCATTTCAGGACGACGCAATAAATCAATGGCTAAGATACCATCTTTTAAGCGTGAACCACCATGAGCTTCAATCACAGATTGCGTATGTTCATTTGGTTTAATACGGATATTTGATAAACGGTCAATTTCATCTTGAATTTGTTGACGTTTATCATTAAAACGTGCATAACGTTCTTCAGAAATCATGCCTAAGTCATAACCAATATCAGTTAAACGTAAGTCGGCATTATCATGACGTAATAATAAGCGATATTCAGCACGAGAAGTCAATAAACGATAAGGCTCATTCGTTCCTTTTGTTACTAAATCATCAATTAAGACACCAATATAAGCATCTGAACGACTTAGAATTTTTTCGCCTGTACCTAATACGTTACCTGCAGCATTAATACCTGCCATAATGCCTTGGCCTGCTGCTTCTTCATAACCAGATGTACCATTAATTTGCCCTGCAGTGTATAAGTTTTTAATCATTTTAGTTTCTAATGTTGGCCATAATTGTGTTGGCACAATCGCATCATATTCAATCGCGTAACCTGCACGCATCATATCTGCTTTTTCAAGACCTGGAATAGTAGCCAACATTTGACGTTGAACATGTTCAGGAAGACTGGTTGATAAGCCTTGCACATAAACTTCATTCGTATTACGTCCTTCAGGTTCTAAGAAAAGTTGATGACGTGGTTTGTCGTTGAAACGTACAAATTTATCTTCAATAGATGGACAATAACGTGGACCTGTACCTTTAATCATACCTGAATACATGGCTGATAAATGTAAATTATCATCAATAACTTTATGTGTACGATCATTTGTATACGTGAGCCAACAAGGTAGTTGGTCTAAAATGTATTCGGTAGTTTCAAAACTAAACGCACGACCAACGTCATCGCCAGGTTGAATCTCAGTTTTAGAATAGTCGATGGTTTTAGAATTCACACGTGGCGGTGTACCTGTTTTAAAACGCACAACTTCAAACCCAAGTTCTCTTAAGTTATCAGCTAATGAAATAGATGGAAGTTGATGGTTTGGACCACTTGAATATTTCATTTTACCTAAAATGATTTCTCCACGTAAAAATGTACCTGTCGTGATAACTACAGCTTTCGCATGATACTCTGTACCTATATTCGTACGTACACCTTTAACTTCATCATTTTCAATCAATAATTCGTCTACCATGCCTTGCATGATATCTAAGTTATCTTCATCTTCAATGACACGTTTCATTTCTTGTTGATAAAGCACTTTATCAGCTTGAGCACGTAATGCACGAACTGCTGGACCTTTACCAGTATTAAGCATACGCATTTGAATGTGTGTTTTATCAATGGCTTTAGCCATTTGGCCACCTAATGCGTCGATTTCACGTACTACTATTCCTTTTGCTGGGCCACCGACTGATGGGTTACATGGCATAAAGGCGATATTATCTAAGTTAATGGTTAACATTAACGTTTTAGCACCACGTCTTGCTGAAGCTAATCCCGCTTCAATTCCAGCGTGACCGGCACCAATAACAATTACGTCATATTCTTGAACCATTGAATTGACCTCCCTATTTTTTCCTTAATTATTATTATTCATTTTAGACTACTGACCGTCTTAATTTTTATTATTTACCTAAACAGAATTGACTAAATAGCTGATTAATTAATTCATCACTTGCTGATTCTCCAATAATTTCTCCTAATATTTCCCATGTACGAGTTAAATCAATTTGAACCATATCCATAGGAATACCAGCTTCAGCTGCATCAATGGCATCTTGAATTGTTTGTCTTGCTTGTTTTAAAAGTGAGATATGTCTAGAGTTTGAAACATACGTCATATCTTGATTTTGTACTTCTCCACCAAAGAATAAATCTCTGATTTGTAATTCTAATTCGTCGATACCTTCTTGTTTTAACATTGATGTTTGAATAAGTGATGTGTCCCCTATCATAGTTTTAACTTCTTCAATATCTAATCGACGTTCTAAATCTGTTTTATTAACGATAACAATAGCATCTTCATTTTTTATGACTTCATATAATGTACGATCTTCTTCAGTTAAAGGCTCGTTATTATTTAATACAAAAAGAATTAAATCCGCTTCACTTAATGCTTTACGTGAGCGCTCTACGCCTATTTTTTCTACAATATCTTCAGTATCACGAATACCTGCTGTATCAACAAGTCTTAATGGGACACCACGTACATTAACGTATTCTTCTAATACATCTCGAGTTGTTCCAGCTACTTCAGTGACAATGGCTTTATTATCTTGAATAAGATTATTTAGCATTGAAGATTTACCTACATTCGGTTTACCGACAATCACTGTAGATAATCCTTCTCTCATAATCTTACCTTGAGTTCCCGTTTCTAATAATTGATCAATTTCATTTTTAATTTTTTTAGACTGCGCAAGTAAAAATTCCGTTGTTGCATCTTCAACATCATCATATTCTGGATAATCAATGTTCACTTCAACTTGGGCAAGAATTTCCAATATCGATTGACGTTGTCGTTTAATTAAATCACTCAAACGACCTTCAATTTGATTCATTGCAACTTTAGAGGCTCTATCCGTTTTAGAACGAATGAAGTCCATGACTGCTTCTGCTTGAGATAAGTCAATTCGACCATTTAAAAACGCACGCTTAGTATATTCGCCGGGTTCCGCCATTCTAGCGCCATGTGTCATGGTAAGTTCTAGTATGCGATTAATTGTCAAAATACCCCCATGACAATTAATTTCAATAATATCTTCACGTGTAAAGGTTTTTGGTGCACGTAAAACTGAAATCATCACTTCTTCTACAACTTCATCTGTCTCAGGATCTATAATATGGCCGTAATTAATAGTGTGTGATGGAACATCTTTTAATTTTTTCTTTCCTTTATATAACTTATCGCCTATTTCAACCGCTTCTGGACCAGACAACCGTACAATACCAATTGCACCTTCTCCCATTGGAGTTGAAATACTTGTAATTGTATCAAAATCCATTATCCATTCTCGCCTCCCTAGTTAAGTAAAATTTCAATATAATATTGTAATAAGTTTCTAATTAAATTGCGAATATATTGTTTTATAACCTACTGGTTAGTATTCGGTTTGTCTAACATTAGACTTCCGTTAGTCTAACTTTACTTAATTCTCTTATTAAATACCTTTGCTATTTTCAATACATGTTCTAAACTGCCTTGAATCTCTAAAGTTGACATATTTTTAGCAGGTTGTCTCGCTATTACAATAATATCTTTTGAAATCATATCTTGCTTATGCACTTTAAAATTTTCTCTAATGGCACGCTTAATACGATTTCGAGTTACAGCATTTCCGATTTTCTTAGAAACGCTAATGCCTAAGCGAAAATGTTCATACTCATTGTTTAATGTATACACAACAAATTGTCTATTGGCTACAGATTTTCCCTTTTTATAAATTTTTTGGAACTCACTATTCCTTTTTATACGATAAGCTTTCTCCACGCTTAAATCACTCGCTTACATTGTTCTTTATGTTACATTCATCTATTAAAATGTGTGGGTTTAAAACGAAAAAAAAGACCACTGAGAAGTCAGTGATCTTATGCTGATAAAACTTTACGGCCTTTACGACGACGACGCGCTAAAACTTTACGGCCATTTTTAGTGCTCATACGTTTTCTGAAACCATGAACTTTACTATGTTTACGTTTATTTGGTTGATAAGTACGTTTTACCATGCAAAACACCTCCATCTACATATTATATCTCGTTCACTAAATCTACTTCTAATGAACCTGACTATTTTAATAGATAAATGATAATTGTTAATATCAAATAATTTTGATTTAATTCGATTTTATCTAGTCATAATTCAAGCAACTACTACAATATAACAAATTACCATTTATAAAGCAAGCAGCTTTTGAAACCAATTAATGAATTTCAAGACGCTCTTTTAGTTATATCACTTTTATTTTTTAATATTTATACATTTCATTGATTTAGTAGTTTCTCAATTTTATACATATTTAATACACGTTTATAAATTATTTCCCAAACCTGTTATAGTACATTAAATTATGGTATCATTTTTTATCCACTTATTCACATATAGTATTTAATTTTTTGTGGATAATCAATAGCATATTCACAGATTTATACCAAATTTACAAACATATTCACAGCCATTTGACATCTATTGCAGTTAAAAAGTATAATTGTGTGGATAAGTCGTCTGAATCATTTATCTTATAGGATTTTTTTATAAATTCTATACGTGTTTTTACTGTGTATAAATCATAGCATATATAAAGTTATCCACCGAATGTGATTAACTTGTGGATAATTATTAACATGCTGTGATTATTTTTATCCACGCTTATAAAAACTGTGTATAAGTCTTAAATTTATAGAAAGATGGAGTTTATATATGTCGGAACAAGAAATTTGGAAAAAGGTATTAGAAGTAGCTGAGTCAGAGATTTCGAAAACAACGTTTAATACGTTTTTAAAAGACACTGAACTTAAAGAAATTCGCGACAATGTTGCTTACATCTTTGTTATTCATGAGTTTTATGCTGATTGGTTAAACTCAAATTATAAAGATGTAATTCAAACAATTATGAAAGACATCATTGGTTATGAAGTTGATCCAAAATTTTACACTGCTGAACAACTCGCTGAACTTGATGAAACGAGTCGTAAACAATCAAATACTGTAAACAAAACGTCTGCCATTGATGATAGCCATGATGATATCGATCAATTTAATACGCATAATACGTTTGATACATTTGTGATTGGTCCTGGCAACCGCTTCCCACATGCAGCAAGCTTAGCTGTAGCTGAAGCACCTGCACAAGCTTATAATCCATTATTTATCTATGGAGGCGTAGGATTAGGGAAAACGCATTTAATGCATGCCATTGGTCATCACGTACTAAGTAATAAACCGAATGCCAAAGTGCTTTATACTTCAAGCGAAAAGTTTACAAATGATTTTATTAAATCCATTCGTAACAATGAACCTGAAGCATTTAGAGAAAAATATAGAAATATCGATGTATTATTAATTGATGATATTCAATTCATTCAAAATAAAGAACAAACACAAGAAGAATTTTTCCACACATTTAATGAATTACATCAAAATAAAAAACAAATTGTTATTTCAAGTGATCGTCCACCTAAAGAAATAGCAAAACTTGAAGATCGCTTACGTTCTCGATTTGAATGGGGTCTCATTGTTGATATCACGCCACCAGATTATGAAACACGTATGGCCATCTTGCAGAAAAAAATCGAAGAAGAGAACTTAGAAATTCCAGCAGAAGCATTGAATTATATTGCAAATCAAATTCAATCAAATATTCGTGAACTTGAAGGAGCTTTAACGCGTTTACTTGCCTATTCAAAATTACAAGGTAAACCGATTACAACAGAACTTGCTGCTGAAGCATTAAAAGATATTATTCAAGTTCCCAAATCTAAAAAAATCTCGATTCAAGATATTCAAAAAGTAGTTGGGCATTATTACAATGTACGCATCGAAGATTTTAGTGCTAAGAAAAGAACAAAGTCGATTGCATATCCACGACAAATCGCAATGTATCTATCTAGAGAATTAACTGATTTTTCATTACCAAAAATTGGTGAGGAATTTGGAGGACGCGATCATACTACAGTTATTCACGCACACGAAAAAATTTCGAATGATATTAAGGCGGATCCAATTTTCAAACAAGAAGTCGAAGATTTAGAAAAAGAAATACGTAAACAGTAATAGGAAATATGAATCTGTTATATAACAGCATTGCTAAAATATGACATTCAATATCAAAGATGATTGTGCTTCTAAATAATTTTATAAATATAGCAAGAATCTAGAAAAGGTTAAATTGTGGATAATGTGAAGAAGTAATACACATCATTAACAACTTATCCACATGTGTATAACTTTGATATAAAAGGCGTTTCATGAGATATCCACTAATCCACAAGCCCTACTACTATTACTATGATTTTAAAACCTATATAATTTAAGTATAAACGACTGGAAGGAGTTTAAATTAATAATGGAATTTACAATAAAAAGAGATTACTTTATCACACAATTGAATGATACATTAAAGGCAATCTCACCAAGAACAACTTTACCAATTTTAACAGGTATCAAAATTGATGCTAAAGATAATAACGTTATCTTAACTGGTTCTGACTCAGAAATTTCAATTGAAATCACGATTCCTAAACAAGTAGATGGAGAAGATATTGTTGATATTACTGAAACTGGATCAGTGGTTCTTCCTGGTCGTTTCTTTGTTGACATCATTAAAAAATTACCAGGCAAAGATGTTAAATTATCAACAAATGAACAGTTTCAAACCCTTATCACATCAGGACATTCAGAATTTAATTTAAGTGGTTTAGATCCTGAACAATATCCATTATTACCGCAAGTATCACGTGATGATGCAATTCAATTATCTGTAAAAGTACTTAAAAACATTATTGCGCAAACAAACTTTGCAGTGTCCACCTCAGAAACACGCCCAGTTTTAACTGGTGTGAACTGGCTTATACAAGATAATGAATTAATATGCACTGCTACGGATTCACACCGCTTGGCTGTAAGAAAATTAAAGCTTGAAGATGAATCGGAAAATAAAAATGTTATTATTCCAGGTAAAGCATTATCTGAATTAAATAAAATTATGAGTGATAATGATGAAGACATCGATATCTTCTTTGCATCTAATCAAGTATTGTTCAAGGTCGGTAACGTAAACTTTATTTCACGTTTATTAGAAGGTCATTATCCTGATACAACACGTCTTTTCCCTGAAAACTATGAAATCAAATTAGGATTAGATAACGGAGAATTCTATCATGCGATAGATCGTGCGTCATTACTTGCACGTGAAGGCGGAAATAACGTAATTAAATTAAGTACTGGAAATGAGGTTGTAGAATTATCATCTACATCACCAGAAATCGGTACAGTAAAAGAAGAAGTTACAGCAACTGATGTTGAAGGTGGCAATTTGAAAATTTCATTCAACTCAAAATATATGATGGACGCATTAAAAGCAATTGATAATGATGAAGTTGAAGTAGAATTCTTTGGTACGATGAAACCATTTATCTTAAAACCAAAAGCAGATGATTCAGTCACTCAACTCATTTTACCAATCAGAACATACTAGTCATTAAAGATTAATTAAAAAGTTAAAGTAGAACAGAGTTCTTATTGAATTACTGTTCTACTTTTTTATTGATTAAAACAGTAATTTTAAACTATCTCAGAGGTTCATAGTGAAGCTAAATTTAGTAAAACGTGGTTTTTATCTACAACTCATTATATTCGCTGAAATAGGCCTTAAAATTAAAAATTGAGATATTGTCTCTGATTATTTTTGTCATAATTTCAAAAAATCATCTATTTTTTACATAACAATTTAAAATAACAAAAACTTATTTAAAAGTAAACGGTTTCACACTTCATTTTAAATGAAATTTATTCCTAAAAAAGGTATAATATAGTAATGATATATAAAGAAATGGAGTGATTATTTTGGTTCAAGAAGTAATAGTTGAAGGCGAGATTACGTTAGGTCAATTTCTTAAAACAGAAGGTATCATCGAATCAGGTGGACAAGCAAAATGGTTCTTACAAGATTACGATGTTTTATTAAATGGCGAACGTGAAACACGTCGTGGAAAAAAGCTAGCTGACCAAGATCGTATCGACTTCCCTGATATTCCAGATATCGATTCATTTATTATTATTCATCAAGGTGAGCAATGAAGCTTAAAACACTCCAATTAGAAAACTATCGTAACTATGAAGCGGTTACGTTAAATTGTCATCCTGAAGTGAATATTCTTATTGGAGAAAATGCACAGGGAAAGACAAATTTACTTGAATCAATTTACGTCCTTGCTTTAGCTAAAAGTCACCGAACCTCCAATGACAAGGAACTTATACGGTTTAACTCTGAGTATGCTAAAATAGAGGGTGAGCTAAGTTATAGACACGGAACCATGCCATTAACGATGTATATAACTAAAAAAGGTAAACAAGTTAAAGTGAACCACTTGGAACAAAGTCGACTAACACAGTATGTTGGACATCTAAATGTGGTTCTTTTTGCACCTGAAGACTTAAATATTGTTAAAGGTTCTCCTCAAATTAGAAGACGATTTATAGATATGGAATTAGGGCAAATTTCTGCAGTATATCTCAACGATTTAGCTCAATATCAACGTATTCTCAAACAAAAAAATAATTATCTGAAGCAGTTACAACTTGGTCAAAAAACAGATAAAACGATGCTAGAGGTTTTAAATCAACAATTTGCACAATATGCGCTTAATGTCACTTTAAGACGTGAGCAATTTATTGAAGAATTAGAGGCTTTAGCACAGCCTATCCACGCTGGTATTACGAACCAACGTGAAACATTATCTCTAAAATATTTACCAAGTATTAAACTTAGCGATACAAGTAAAAATAAGAGTGAATTATTAGATGAAGTCATCACGTTATTGAATGAATATCAACAACGTGAAATGGATAGAGCAGTATGTTTATACGGTCCACATAGAGATGACTTAGGATTTAATGTGAATGACATGGATGCTCAAACCTATGGATCTCAAGGTCAACAAAGAACAACCGCTTTATCAATTAAACTAGCAGAAATAGAATTAATGAACATTGAAGTCGGAGAATATCCGATTTTATTATTAGACGATGTCTTAAGTGAACTTGATGATTCTCGTCAGACGCATTTACTCAGTACAATTCAACATAAAGTACAAACCTTCGTAACAACTACATCGGTAGACGGTATTGATCATGAAATCATGAATAATGCGAAACTTTACCGAATTAATCAAGGTGAAATTATTAAGTAATAGAAAGTGATGGTGAATACATTGTCAGATGTAAACAACACAGATAATTATGGTGCTGGACAAATACAGGTATTAGAAGGACTTGAAGCGGTACGTAAACGCCCTGGTATGTATATTGGCTCAACTTCAGAAAGAGGTTTGCATCATTTGGTATGGGAAATCGTTGATAACAGTATTGACGAAGCGCTAGCTGGATATGCTAATCAAATTGAAGTAGTGATTGAGAATGACAACTGGATTAAAGTGACTGACAATGGTCGTGGTATTCCTGTCGATATTCAAGAAAAAATGGGACGTCCCGCAGTAGAAGTTATTCTTACTGTACTTCATGCCGGAGGTAAATTCGGTGGTGGCGGATACAAAGTATCTGGTGGACTACATGGTGTAGGTTCATCTGTAGTAAATGCGTTATCACAAGATTTAGAAGTGTATGTACACCGTAATGAAACAATTTATCATCAAGCATACAAAAAAGGCGTGCCTCAATTTGATCTTAAAGAAATAGGTAGTACGGATAAAACAGGTACAGTGATTCGCTTTAAAGCAGATAGTGAAATCTTTTCAGAAACAACCGTTTATAATTATGAAACACTTCAAAAACGTATTAGAGAATTAGCATTCTTAAATAAAGGTATTTCAATTACACTAAGAGACGAACGTGAAGATGAAGAACAACGTGAAGACACGTATCATTATGAAGGTGGTATTAAATCTTACGTTGAATTACTGAACGAAAATAAAGAATCTATTCATGACGAACCTATTTATATTCATCAGTCAAAAGATGATATCGAAGTAGAAATTGCAATACAATACAATAGCGGTTATGCTACAAACTTATTATCCTATGCGAATAATATCCACACATATGAAGGTGGTACACATGAAGATGGCTTTAAACGTGCACTTACACGTGTCTTAAACAGTTATGGGACTCAAAGTAAGATTATTAAAGATGATAAAGAACGTCTTTCAGGTGAAGATACACGTGAAGGTTTAACAGCAGTCGTCTCTATAAAACATGGTAATCCACAATTCGAAGGTCAAACGAAGACGAAATTAGGTAACTCTGAAGTACGTCAAATCGTTGATCGATTATTTTCAGAACACTTTGAACGCTTTTTATATGAGAATCCAAATGTTGCAAGAATCATTGTTGAAAAGGAATCATGGCGTCAAGAGCACGTGTAGCAGCTAAAAAAGCGCGTGAAGTGACACGTCGTAAATCAGCATTAGAAATTTCAAGTTTACCTGGTAAACTGGCAGACTGTTCAAGTAAAAATCCTGATGAAAGTGAAATTTTCTTAGTTGAGGGTGACTCTGCCGGGGGGTCTACAAAAGAAGGTCGTGACTCAAAAACACAAGCGATTTTACCGTTGAGAGGTAAAATATTAAATGTGGAAAAAGCACGTTTAGATCGTATTTTAAATAACAATGAAATCCGTCAAATGATTACAGCATTTGGTACAGGCATAGGTGGCGAATTTGATATTTCTAAAGCCCGTTATCATAAGATTGTTATCATGACAGATGCTGATGTAGATGGTGCGCATATTCGTACATTATTACTTACATTCTTCTACAGATTTATGCGTCCATTAATTGAGGCTGGGTATGTATACATCGCTCAACCACCATTGTATAAGCTAACACAAGGTAAACAAAAATATTACGTCTTTAACGATCGTGAATTGGATAAATTAAAAGCTGAACTAAATCCTACTCCAAAATGGCAAATTTCTCGTTACAAAGGTTTAGGTGAAATGAATGCCGATCAATTATGGGAAACAACAATGAATCCTGAAAATCGTATGATGTTACAAGTAAAACTTGAAGATGCAGTAGAAGCGGATCAAACATTTGAAATGTTAATGGGTGACGTTGTTGAAAATCGTAGACAATTTATCGAAGATAATGCAGTTTATGCTAATTTAGATTTCTAATTTAACTTAATGTGAACTGACTATAAAAGGAGGATATCTTGATGGCTGATTCTCTACCACAATCAAGAATTAATGAAAGAAATATAACCAACGAAATGCGCGAATCATTTTTAGACTATGCGATGAGCGTTATCGTTTCACGTGCATTACCAGATGTACGTGATGGTTTAAAACCTGTACATCGTCGTATTTTATATGGTCTAAATGAACAAGGAATGACTCCAGACAAACCTTATAAAAAATCAGCACGTATTGTTGGGGACGTTATGGGGAAATATCATCCACACGGCGACTTTTCAATTTATGATGCTATGGTAAGAATGGCACAAACCTTTAGCTATCGTTATCCTCTTGTTGATGGTCAAGGTAACTTTGGTTCAATGGATGGTGACGGTGCTGCGGCAATGCGTTATACCGAAGCAAAAATGACCAAAATCACATTAGAACTGTTACGTGATATCAATAAAGATACTATTGATTTCTTAGATAACTATGATGGTACAGAAAGAGAGCCCGAAGTCTTACCTTCTCGTTTCCCTAACCTTTTAGTGAATGGTGCTTCAGGTATTGCGGTTGGTATGGCTACAAATATTCCACCACACAATTTAACAGAAGTCATTGACGGAGTCTTACGTTTAAGTCAAAATCCTGATATCACAATCTCAGAATTGATGGAAGATATTCAAGGTCCTGATTTTCCAACTTCTGGCTTAATTTTAGGTAAAAGTGGCATTAGACGTGCCTATGAAACTGGTCGTGGATCAATTCAAATGCGTGCACGTGCATCAATAGAAGAACGTGGCGGTGGTCGTCAGCGTATTGTTGTGACTGAAATTCCATATCAAGTGAATAAAGCAAGAATGATTGAGAAAATTGCAGAATTAGCGCGTGAGAAAAGAATTGAAGGTATCACAGATCTTCGTGACGAAACAAGTTTACGTACAGGGGTAAGAGTTGTTATTGATGTACGTAAAGATGCCAATGCAAATGTTATTTTAAATAATTTATATAAACATACACCATTACAAACATCATTTGGTGTAAATATGATTGCCCTTGTGAATGGTCGACCTAAATTAATTAACTTAAAAGAAGCGCTTGTTGAATATTTAGAACATCAAAAAACAGTTGTACGTCGTCGTACAGAATACAATTTGAAAAAAGCGAAAGATCGTGCACATATCTTAGAAGGTTTAAGAATTGCGCTGGATCATATTGATGAAATTATTTCTATTATTCGTGAGTCTGACACAGATAAAGTGGCGATGGAAACATTGCAAGAACGTTTTAAATTGTCTGAACGTCAAGCTCAAGCCATTTTAGATATGCGTTTACGTCGTTTAACTGGGTTAGAGCGCGATAAAATTGAAAATGAGTATAATGAATTATTAAGTTATATTGCAGAATTAGAAGAGATTTTAGCAAATGAAGATGTATTACTTCAACTTGTTCGTGATGAGCTTACAGAAATTAAAGAACGTTTCGGTGACGAACGTCGTACTGAAATTCAATTGGGTGGTTTAGATCACTTAGAAGATGAAGACTTAATCCCTGAAGAACAAATTGTCATCACTTTAAGTCATAACAACTATATTAAACGTTTACCTGTATCTACATATCGTTCACAAAACAGAGGTGGACGAGGTGTACAAGGTATGAATACCTTAGAAGAAGACTTTGTCAGTCAACTTGTAACATTAAGTACACATGATAATGTTTTATTCTTTACGAATAAAGGCCGTGTTTATAAGTTGAAAGGATACGAAGTACCTGAATTATCTCGTCAATCTAAAGGTATTCCAGTCATTAATGCGATTGAGCTTGAAAATGATGAAGTGATTAGTACGATGATTGCCGTAAGAGATTTAGAAGATGAGAACAGTTTCTTAGTCTTTGCTACTAAAAAAGGTATTGTTAAACGTTCTGCATTAAGTAACTTCTCTCATATTAATAAGAATGGTAAAATTGCGATTGGCTTTAAAGAAGATGATGAATTAATCGCAGTTCGTCTTACTGATGGTAAACAAGATATTTTACTTGGTACAGCACATGCCTCATTAATTCGATTCCCTGAAAATAGTTTACGCCCACTAGGTCGTACAGCTTCAGGTGTGAGAGGTATTTCTCTAAGAGAAAATGACGTAGTCGTAGGTTTAGACGTAGCCTATGCTGAAAGTGAAGATGAAGTTCTAGTCGTTACTGAAAAAGGTTATGGTAAACGAACACCTGTAAGTGAATATCGTTTATCTAATCGTGGCGGTAAAGGTATAAAAACAGCTAAAATTACAGAACGTAATGGTAATGTTGTATGTATTACAACGGTAAGCGGTCAAGAAGATTTAATGATTGTAACAGATGGTGGTATTATTATTCGTCTACAAGTTGAAGATATTTCTCAAAATGGCCGTGCCACACAAGGTGTGCGATTAATGAAATTAGGCGATAATCAAGCCGTATCAACCGTTGCGAAAGTCATTGATAAAACTGAAGATGAAGCTGCAACTGAAGCGGCACAACAAACAGAAAATGTGAGTGCCCAAACTACAGAAAGCGCAAATGAACAAGTGATAGATGATACGACACCTGGTAACGCTTTGCATACTGAATCTGATGAAGATGATGAACGCATCGAAGTAAGACAAGATTTCATGGATCGTGTAAATGAAGATATTGAGAATGATTCAGATCAGAATTAAATATAAAAATAAGACTTCCCACATATAGGGAAGTCTTATTTTTATTATTTATCGTTCTAATTCTTTCATTACATAAGGAATTTGATTAATTAATTTTGAAGGGGGCACAACGTACATTTTTTCAGAAAGTTTTTCACCAATATAACTGTGAATATAAGTTGCGCTCGTAACGGCATCTTGTAAGCTATCAAATTGACCTACAAAACTTGTAATCATACCAGCTAATGTATCACCCATACCACCTGTAGCCATTGCAGGTGTGCCAATTGGTAATTTGTATTCTTTATCTTTAAAGAAGATTTCTGTACCGTGTTTTTTTAGTACTACAGTAGCACCTAATTTATCCACAGCTTCTCTATTTCTTTCATACGTTTGTTCTTCAATAGGAATACCACTTAGACGTTCCCATTCTTTTTGATGTGGTGTAAAGATAACACGACATGTAGGAATATCAGGTTTAAGTTTACAAAATATTGTAATTGCATCACCATCTACAATTAAGTTTTGGTGGGGTTGAATATTTTGTAGTAAGAAAGTAATCGCATTATTTCCTTTAAAATCAACGCCAAGACCTGGTCCAATTAAAATACTATCTGTATTCTCAATCATTTTTGTTAACATTTTAGTATCATTAATATCTATTACCATTGCTTCAGGACAACGTGAATGAATGGCTGCATGATTAGTAGGATGTGTGGCTACAGTAATTAAACCACTTCCACTAAAAAGACATGCACGGGCAGCTAACATGATTGCTCCGCCTAAATTTGCACTACCACCAATTAAAAGAATTTTTCCATAATCACCTTTATGCGTTTCGTCATTACGTTTAGGAATTGTCACATTAGTTAATGTTTCCATATGATGAATCCTCCCTATTTAGATTCGAAAGTCATAACTTCTATATATTAAATCAATGAAATGATGAGTTATTAAGACAAGCGAAAATATCATGTGCATTTTAAATACAATAGAAAATATTATACCTGCTTAAGCGTTTCGTCAACACTATTTTAAATAAATTTATAAATGCTAAAATTGACAGAATTTTAACGTATGTAGTTTGTTATATTTGGTTGAGGTAACTGCTTGAAAATTATATATGACTTTGCTATATTAAAATTAACTTAATAAAGTATTGTTCGTAGGCTAAGTAACATAAGGGTATTAATTTCAGAGAGCTTGTGGTTAGTGTAAACAAGTAATTAATTTTTATGCGAATCTACCTACTTATATTGAACAATCGGTTTTAACCGTTATCGATAGTGGAGTGCAATTTAGTTTATTTAATTAAATTGTTAAATAGGGTGGCAACGCGTAGACCACGTCCCTTGTATGGGGACGTGGTCTTTTTTTATTTTAAATCGCTATGGTCACTCAATATAAATTTTTTGGAAGGATGAATATTATATGTTAGACATCAAGCAATTCAGAGACGAAACGGACAAAGTTAAGAGCAAAATTGAATTACGAGGAGATGATTCAAAGGTTGTTGATGAAGTATTAGAATTAGATAATCAACGTCGTGATTTAATTGGTAAAACAGAAGAAATGAAAGCACGTCGTAACAAAGTAAGTGATCAAATCGCTGAAAAAAAACGTAATAAAGAAGATGCAGATGACGTCATTAAAGAAATGCGTGAATTAGGCGATGAAATTAAAGAAAATGATGCAAAATTAAATGAAGTAGATAACAAAATTCGTGATATCTTAATTCGTATTCCAAACTTAATTGCAGATGACGTACCACAAGGTGCTGACGACACTGAAAATGTTGAATTAAAAAAATGGGGTACGCCTCGTGAATTTGATTTTGAACCAAAAGCGCACTGGGATTTAGTAGAAGAATTAAAAATGGCTGATTTCGAACGTGCTGCAAAAGTATCAGGTGCGCGCTTCGTTTATTTAACTAAAGATGGTGCTTTATTAGAACGTGCATTAATGAACTATATGTTAACAAAACATACAACACAACATGGTTATACAGAAATGATGACACCTCAATTGGTAAATGCAGATACAATGTTTGGTACAGGCCAATTACCTAAATTTGAAGAAGATTTATTCAAAGTTGAAAAAGAAGGCTTATATACAATTCCAACTGCAGAAGTGCCATTAACAAACTTCTATAGAAATGAAATTATCCAACCTGGTGTGTTACCAGAAAAATTCACTGGTCAAACTGCATGTTTCCGTAGTGAAGCGGGATCAGCTGGTAGAGATACAAGAGGTTTAATTCGTTTACATCAATTCGATAAAGTTGAAATGGTACGTTTTGAAAAACCTGAAGATTCTTGGGATGCATTAGAAGATATGACTCAAAATGCCGAAGCAATTTTAGAAGAATTAAAATTACCATATCGTCGCGTGATCTTATGTACTGGAGATATTGGTTTCAGCGCAAGTAAAACATATGACTTAGAAGTATGGTTACCAAGTTACAATGACTACAAAGAAATTAGTTCTTGCTCAAACTGTACTGATTTCCAAGCTCGTCGTGCTAACATTCGTTTCAAACGTGATGCTTCTTCTAAACCAGAATTAGTACACACATTAAATGGTAGTGGACTTGCAGTAGGTCGTACATTTGCAGCTATCGTAGAAAACTACCAAAACGAAGATGGTTCAATTACAATTCCAGAAGCACTTGTACCATTTATGGGCGGCAAAACAGAAATTCGTCCAGTCAACTAATCATTCAATAGAATTCAACTCATAAAGTGATAGAGTGACGTAGTCCTCTATCGCTTTATTTATTTTTATATTAAAATAAGACTGCCCTGAGAAAGGTAAATTCAAAAATATCGAAAATTTCTGATATTTTTAAAACGTTGAAGTATCAATATTTCTAAACGCCCTTCTCTCTAACCTCACTCAAACGGACGTCTAAAGATATTGAAGCGTCTATTAGATTATATTAGACTGAATTTAATTAAAATATATAGTCAATTTGAAAATACATATATAATGGGGGAGCTAACATGACGTCACATGTAACATTTCAACAAGGAGTCAAAGAATGTATTCCAACACTACTAGGATACATCGGTATAGGACTATCATTTGGCATTGTGGCAGCTTCTCAGGATTTTAGTGTTCTAGAAATTCTTCTGTTATGTTTATTGGTTTATGCAGGCGCAGCACAATTTATTATTTGTGCTTTAGTTATTACTGGTACACCTATATCAGCAATCGTGTTAACAACGTTAATTGTGAATTCCCGCTTCTTTTTATTGTCTATGACATTATCACCTAATTATAAAGATTATGGTATATGGAATCGTTTAGCTTTGTCTTCTCTTCTTACTGACGAGACCTTTGGGGTTGCTATAACGCCACACTTAAAAGGGGAAACAATTAATGACCGATGGTTACATGGATTAAATATTACTGCTTATTCATTTTGGGCAATCGCTTGTGTGTTAGGAGCAGTCTTTGGGAAATACATCTCTCATCCTGAAATGTTAGGATTAGACTTTGCGATTACAGCTATGTTTATTTTCTTGGCTATGGCTCAATTTGAAACGATTACACGTTCCAAAATAAGTATATATATCGTATTAATTGCGTTCGTTATTGTAATGATGTTCATTTTAAGTTGGTTGATGCCCTCTTATGTGGCCATTCTTGTTACATCAATTTGTGCTGCAACACTTGGGGTGGTGATGGATCGATGACGATAACTGGACATATGCTTTTACTCATCGTTTTATGTGGATTAGTGACATTAATTGTACGTGTCGTACCCTTTTTAATGATTTCACGTATTCAACTGTCAGAAACAGTCATCAAATGGCTGTCATTTATTCCGATTTCATTATTCACTGCGCTAGTTATTGATAGTTTTATCGTTCAACATAAAGGCATGCAGGGCTTTGAATTAAATATTCCATTCATTGTAGCAACCATTCCTACAGTCATTATCGCAGTTGTGACGCGTAGTCTAACCATTACTATTATTGTAGGTATTATATTCATTGCAGGTATACGATGGTTCTTTTAATCCATTTATTTACTGCGCATTGAAGTTAACCAGACAATTGTATTAAAATAAATTTAAATTAAACAATGCAATCAATATATAGATACTCTTATTTTGAGAAGTAGAGGGAATTGGCCCTATGAAGCTTCAGCAACCGACAAATCATTGTACGGTGCTACAACCAACGAGATACTCGAATGATAAGTACTAAAGTATTATCGCTTCACACTTTTAAAATTAAGAGTAGAAGCGATTTTTTTATTCTAAGGAGGCATAGCATGACAAATTATACAGTAGATACATTACATTTAGGTGCTTTTACAACAGAATCAGGTGAAACAATTGAGAATCTAAAATTGCGTTATGAGCACGTAGGTTATTCGGGACAACCGCTTGTTGTGGTTTGTCATGCTCTGACTGGTAATCATTTAACTTATGGTACAGATGAACATCCTGGATGGTGGCGTGAAATCATTGATGGTGGTTATATGCCAATCTATGATTATCAGTTTCTTACTTTTAATGTTATTGGAAGTCCTTTTGGTTCAAGCTCCCCATTAAACGATGCTCATTTTCCTAAAACAATAACATTAAGAGATATAGTTAAGGCAATTGAATTGGGAATAAAGGCCCTTGGATTTACTAAAATCGATATTTTAATTGGTGGCAGTTTAGGTGGCATGCAAGTGATGGAATTATTATATAATCATCAATTCGAAGTAGATAAGGCAGTCATCTTAGCAGCTACAGATAAAACCTCTTCATACAGTCGTGCTTTCAATGAAATTGCACGTGAAGCGATTCATATTGGAGGTAAAGAGGGACTTAGTATTGCAAGACAACTTGGATTCTTAACATATCGTTCTTCAAAAAGTTATGACGCGCGTTTCACACCAGATGAAGTAGTCAATTATCAACGTTATCAAGGCAATAAGTTTAAAGAATCCTACGATTTATCGTGTTACTTAACGATGTTGAATGTCTTAGATAGTCATCATCTTGATCGTCAGCGCGATGATGTGGATGAGGTCTTCCAATCTTTAAATACAAAAGTACTAACTATGGGCTTTACAGATGACTTGTTATATCCAGATGATCAAGTTAGAGCAGTAGGAGAACGTTTTAAATATCATCGTCACTTTTTTGTTCCAGACAACGTAGGCCATGATGGTTTTTTACTTAATTTTAATGACTGGGCACCTAACTTGTATCACTTTTTAAAAGTTTCGAAATTCAAACGAAAATAATAGATAAGAGAACAGTTAACACATTTGTTTAATTTGAATATAGAGGTTAAAATAGACGTTATAGTCAAAAAAGTATAGGAGTGGCGAATGTGTTTTCAAAAGTACATCCTAAAGCAATAATTATAGGAACTATCGTGCTTGTAGCAGTTGCTTTAGTTACGTATGTATTGCCAATAATTGGTCTGATTCTATGTTTATTCGCTACCATTCCAGGGATTATCATGTGGCATAAATCAATTGCTACATTTGGAATTGGAGCTTTACTCACTGTAGTCATCACGACCTTATTAGGGAATACCTTTGTATTAAGTGCCATGATTCTAGTTTTATTACTAAGTTTTGTAATTGGCCAATTATTAAAAGAACGTACATCTAAAGAACGCATCTTATATATTACAACAATGTATATAAGTATTGTGACGTTAATTGCATTTATGTTATTACAAGCGTTCAAAAAGATTCCAAATACCGAAGTATTGATTAAACCAGCAAAAGACGCAATGAACAATGCGATTGTAAATTCAGGCGTTGAATCAGATTATAAGATCATCTTAGAAGAAGGATTTCGTCAAATGGCTGTTCAACTTCCAAGTTACATCATTATTATGGTCTTTCTTTTAGTTTTAATTAATATCATCATTACATTTCCAATTTTACGCAAATTCAAAGTAGCAACACCTATTTTTAGACCTTTATTTGCTTGGCAGATGAATCGCACATTATTATGGATTTACATGATTGTGCTAGTATGTGTGATGTTTGCGATGAAACCAAGTATATTCCAAAGTATCGTATTGAATTTCGAAGTTGTGTTATCATTATTAATGTATATCCAAGGATTGAGTTTGATTCATTTCTTTGGAAAGGCCAAACGATTACCTGATGCGGTATCTATATTATTAATGGTCGTGGGGACAGTGATTTCACCCTTTACGCATATCGTATCATTACTTGGCGTACTTGATTTAGGAATTAACTTAAAACGAATGATTAAAAAATGACTTTAAAAAGTGAATAGAGGTGGAAGAATGAACCGTCAATCCACTAAAAAAGCATTGCTTATTCCTTACATTTTGATGGTGCTTACGGCAATTGCAATTGTTATTGTAGGGTTTATATTTAAACCTTTAATTGCAACGTTTACGGCGATTGCTTTAATCATTATGATCGTCATTAGTGCGGTATTGATTAAACAAGCATTATCAAAAATGGATCATTATGTGGATAATCTGAGTGGTCATATTTCAGCAGGAAGTAATAAAGCAATTAAACGCATGCCAATTGGTTTAGTTGTGATTGATGCTGACGATCACATCGAATGGATCAACCAATATATGTCTGAACATCTAGAAACGAATGTCATCTCAGAACCAGTCAATGAAGTTTTTCCGAATATTCTTAAGCAACTTGAAAGAATACAAGAAATAGAAATCGAACATGGTCAGTACCATTATCATGTGCGTTATTCTGAAGAAGAACGTTGTTTATATTTCTTCGATATTACAGAAGAAGTACATACAAATGAATTATATGAAGAATCAAAGCCTATCATTGCAACGTTGTTTTTAGATAACTACGATGAAATTACACAAAATATGAATGACACACAACGTTCTGAAATCAACTCAATGGTGACACGTATTATTAGTCGATGGGCAACTGAATATAACATTTATTTTAAACGTTATAGTTCAGATCAATTCGTAGCGTATTTAAACCAAAAAATCTTAGCAGAAATAGAAGATTCTAATTTTGATATTCTAAGTCAGTTACGTGAAAAAAGTGTAGGCTATCGTGCACAATTGACATTAAGTATTGGTGTTGGTGAAGGTACCGAAGATTTAATTGAACTTGGTGAATTATCTCAATCAGGACTTGATTTAGCCTTAGGTCGTGGAGGAGACCAAGTTGCAATTAAAAACATGAATGGTAATGTCCGCTTTTACGGAGGTAAGACTGACCCGATGGAAAAACGAACACGTGTTAGAGCACGTGTTATCTCTCACGCATTGAAAGATATCTTAACTGAAGGCGACAAAGTGATTATTATGGGACATAAACGTCCCGACTTAGATGCGGTTGGCGCAGCTATTGGAGTATCTCGATTTGCGTCAATGAATAATTTAGAAGCATATGTGGTACTTAATGAAGAAGATATCGATCCAACATTAAGTCGTGTGATGGAAGAAATTGATAAAAAACCTGAATTGAAAGAACGATTTGTGACATCTGATGAGGCTTGGGATATGATGACGTCAAAAACAACGGTTGTTGTGGTAGACACACATAAACCTGAAATGGTATTAGATGAAAATATTTTAAATAAAGCGAATCGTAAAGTAGTCATTGATCATCATAGACGTGGAGAAAGCTTTATTTCAAATCCATTACTCGTTTATATGGAACCTTATGCAAGTTCAACTGCAGAACTTGTCACAGAGTTATTAGAATATCAGCCAACAGAACAACGTTTATCACGTTTAGAATCTACAATTATGTATGCAGGTATTATTGTTGATACACGTAATTTTACATTACGAACAGGTTCAAGAACGTTTGATGCGGCAAGTTATTTACGTGCGCATGGTGCCGATACAATCTTAACGCAACAATTCCTTAAAGATGATGTTGATACGTATATTAATCGTTCTGAATTGATACGTACAGTTGAAGTTCAAGATCACGGTGTCGCGATTGCTCACGGTTCTAATGATAAAATCTATCATCCTGTAACAGTTGCACAAGCTGCGGATGAATTGTTAAGTTTAGAAGGCATTGAAGCTTCTTACGTTGTAGCGAAACGTGAAGATAATCTTATTGGTATTTCAGCACGTTCATTAGGCGGTATTAATGTTCAATTAACAATGGAAGCCTTAGGTGGCGGAGGTCACTTAACAAATGCTGCAACGCAAATAAAAGGTGTCACTATAGAAGAAGCAATCGAGCAATTACAACAAGCAATTACTGAACAAATGAGTAGGAGTGAAGATACATGAAAGTAATATTTACACAAGATGTTAAAGGTAAAGGTAAAAAAGGTGAAGTTAAAGACGTGCCAGTAGGTTACGCAAATAACTTTTTATTAAAAAATAAATATGCTGTTGAAGCAACACCAGGTAATTTAAAACAATTAGAACAACAAAATAGACGTGCTGAAGCGGATAGACAACAAGAAATCGATGATGCTAAAGCATTAAAAGCAAAATTAGAAGATATCGAAGTTGAAGTAAGTGCTAAAACTGGTGAAGGCGGTAAATTGTTTGGTTCTATTAGTACAAAACAAATTGCTGACGCATTAAAAAATCAACACGATATTAAAATTGATAAACGTAAAATGGATTTACCACACGGTATTCACGCGTTAGGTTATACTAATGTACCTGTTAAATTAGACAAAGAAGTTGAAGGTACAATTCGCGTACACACTGTAGAAAAATAAAAAGATTTAGGACAAATAGGTAGTCCATTCTTTTAAAAGCAATTCATAGAAAGATATAATGTTGCACTAGCATGTCGAAAATTTTAAGATAGATGGGTGTAATGATTGATGGATAATATGTATGATCAAAGACAAATGCCCCATAACAATGAAGCTGAACAGTCTGTCTTAGGTGCAATTATTTTAGATCCAGAATTAATAGGTTCGACTCAGGAGGTATTACTTCCTGAGTCGTTTTATAGAGGTGCACACCAACATATCTTTAGAGCAATGATGAACTTAAACGAAGATGCTCATGAGATTGATGTAGTCACGTTAATGGAACAATTAACGAAAGAAGGTACATTAAGTGAGGCTGGTGGCCCTCAATATTTAGCTGAATTATCGAATAATGTACCGACGACACGTAATATTGAATACTATAGAAATATAGTTGCTAATCTTGCGCTTAAACGTCGATTAATTCAAACAGCTGATAGCATTGCGAATGATGGGTATAATAATGAGCTTGAATTAGATGCTATTTTAAGTGATGCTGAAAAACGTATTCTTGAACTCTCAGCAAACCGTCAAAGTGATGGATTTAAAGATATTAGAGATGTCTTAGGTCAAGTATATGAGACTGCAGAGGAACTTGATCAAAATAGTGGGCAAACGCCGGGTATTCCTACTGGATACCGCGATTTAGACCAGATGACTGCGGGCTTTAATAGAAATGATTTAATTATTTTAGCAGCCCGTCCTTCTGTAGGTAAGACTGCCTTCGCACTTAATATCGCTCAAAAAGTAGCCACTCATGAAGATAACTATACAGTAGGTATTTTTTCACTTGAAATGGGTGCCGATCAACTTGCGACACGTATGATTTGTAGTTCAGGAAATGTAGATTCTAACCGTTTAAGAACAGGGACAATGACAGAAGAAGACTGGAATCGATTTACGATTGCAGTAGGTAAATTATCGAGAACAAAGATTTTTATTGATGATACACCAGGAATTCGTATTACAGATTTACGATCAAAGTGTCGTCGTCTTAAACAAGAACATGGTCTTGATATGATTGTCATTGACTATCTACAACTTATTCAAGGGAGTGGCTCACGCTTTTCAGATAATAGACAACAAGAAGTCTCTGAAATCTCACGTACGTTAAAAGCCATCGCTCGTGAATTAGAATGTCCCGTTATCGCACTGAGTCAGTTATCTCGTGGCGTAGAACAACGTCAAGATAAACGACCAATGATGAGTGATATTCGTGAATCAGGATCAATTGAGCAAGACGCAGATATTGTTGCGTTCTTGTATCGTGATGATTATTATAATCGAGGCGATGGTGAAGAAGATGACGATAGTACGCAGTTCGAACCTCAATCCAATGACGATAATGGTGAGATTGAAATTATTATTGCCAAACAACGTAACGGCCCGACAGGCACAGTGAAGTTACACTTTATGAAACAATATAATAAATTTACAGACATTGATTATGCACATGCAGACATGTCATAAAAATATTTTTTACCGTACATTATTATTATTTTTAATATAAATGTACGGTTTTTATTTTGTTTTTAAAAAGTAAAGTTAAGTGAAGTATGTGTATTAAACATTTGTAAAACTGACTTGAGATACTGGTAAATTAGCAATTTTAAAGGTTTTTTAATAAAAAATACGTATTTATTTGACTGATGTGAATGCTATTTTTAATGTTCGATTTTTATTTGCATTATATGAAACGTATTGATAGAATACTTAGTGGTTAATTGAGAAAACTTTGGAGGTGCTCACATGTCATCAATCGTAGTAGTTGGGACACAATGGGGAGACGAAGGTAAAGGTAAAATTACAGATTTCTTAGCAGAACAAGCAGATGTGATTGCGCGTTTTTCAGGTGGTAATAACGCAGGTCATACCATTCAGTTTGGTGGAGAAACATACAAATTACATTTAGTACCATCAGGTATTTTTTATAAAGATAAATTAGCAGTGATTGGTAATGGAGTGGTTGTAGATCCTGTTGCATTATTAAAAGAATTAGACGGTTTAAATGAACGTGGTATTTCTACAGATAATCTACGTATTTCAAACCGTGCGCAAGTCATCTTACCGTATCACTTAGCACAAGATGAATATGAAGAACGTCGTCGCGGCGATAATAAAATCGGTACAACGAAAAAAGGTATTGGACCAGCTTATGTAGATAAAGCACAACGTATTGGTATTCGTATGGCTGATCTATTAGAAAAAGATACATTTGAAAGACGTTTAAAAGAAAATATTGAGATTAAAAATGCATATTTCAAAGGGATGTTTAATGAAACTTGTCCACACTTTGATGAAATGTTCGATGAATACTATGCCGCTGGTCAACGTTTAAAAGAATTCGTTACAGATACAGCTAAAATTTTGGATGACGCTTTCGTAGCTGATGAAAAGGTTTTATTTGAAGGTGCACAAGGTGTTATGTTAGATATCGACCATGGTACATATCCTTTCGTAACGTCAAGTAATCCTGTTGCAGGTAACGTGACAGTAGGAACTGGCGTGGGTCCAACCTTCGTATCTAAAGTGATTGGTGTATGTAAATCCTATACATCTCGTGTAGGTGATGGCCCATTCCCTACTGAATTATTCGATGAAGATGGTCATCATATTAGAGAAGTAGGTCGTGAATATGGAACGACAACAGGACGTCCTCGTCGTGTAGGTTGGTTCGACTCAGTTGTATTACGTCACTCTCGTCGTGTAAGTGGTATTACAGACTTATCTATTAACTCAATTGACGTTTTAACAGGTTTAGATACAGTTAAAATCTGTACAGCATATGAGTTAGATGGTGAAACAATCACAGAATATCCAGCAAACTTAGATCAATTACGTCGTTGTAAACCCATCTTCGAAGAATTACCTGGTTGGACGGAAGACATTACAGGTTGTCGTACATTAGAAGAATTACCTGAAAACGCACGTAAATACTTAGAACGTATTTCTGAATTATGTGGCGTTCATATTTCAATCTTCTCTGTAGGCCCTGACCGTGAGCAAACAAACCTATTAGAAAAATTATGGTAAGAAAAGCGTATAAACCTAGAGCAATAACGTGCTAAGAGCGAAAATCGGTTTTTGATTTTAGAGATTAGCATATGATGGATGAGAGAATTACGTTTCGAAGCCCGTTAATAATAAAACATTTAATTGTATACATCTAACGTTGTTAAAGTGACTCACTTTAGCAACGTTTTTTATATATAAAATATGATAATGATAAACGTATCATTTAAATTTGAATATGAATTAATAATGTAAAAGTAAAGAAAAAAAGTATATTGTTATGTAATATACCTTCAAAACAACTCTTTTTTTCTAAAAATTAAGGAATTATAAAAAAATATTAAAATTATGTAAAAAAGTTCTTGTCTTTAAAATAAAAGCTATGCTATAATCTATCTTGTGCTTAAGAACGGCTCCTTGGTCAAGCGGTTAAGACACCGCCCTTTCACGGCGGTAACACGGGTTCGAGTCCCGTAGGAGTCACCATTTTAGGTCTCGTAGTGTAGCGGTTAACACGCCTGCCTGTCACGCAGGAGATCGCGGGTTCGATTCCCGTCGAGACCGTATTGCTTATCCAAAAGGGTAGGCATTTTTTTTATACTTTTTTAATATTGCTTCTTTATTTTTATAAATATATAGACGTTATCATGAGTAAAGCGATGTGTGTATTACAAATAGATGACGTCGCAATATATTTTTAATATTTCTCTCTTTTTTTATACATCTTTTATATATCACTCTTAATTTTCAACGACTATTCACTATCATCATTTTGTAACATTGTACTGTTTCAGTCTTCCTACGACTTTTGTCCAATATTCAAGGCGCTCAACTTATTTGTAATATAAAACGAGCGTGGTAAACTTTAAATTAATGTTATTCTATAATTTTAAATATGAAAATAGAATTAAGTGAATATTAATGTTAAATTATATAGTAGATAAACGTGCGTTAAGACGTAAGATAGCGCCATATAATACAGTTAATGTTTTACTCAAAATATAATAAACATTAAGGTTTGAACTACAATTTGAGAAATGAGGTTTATAGATATGGCTAGAAAAGTTGTTGTAGTTGATGATGAAAAGCCAATTGCGGATATTTTAGAATTTAATTTAAAAAAAGAAGGCTATGAAGTGCATTGCGCTTATGATGGTAATGATGCCGTCGATTTAATTTATGAAGAAGAGCCAGACATCGTATTGTTAGACATTATGTTACCTGGTCGCGATGGTATGGAAGTATGTCGTGAAGTACGTAAAAAATACGACATGCCAATTATTATGTTAACAGCGAAAGACTCAGAAATTGATAAAGTATTGGGCCTTGAATTAGGCGCTGATGATTATGTGACGAAACCATTTAGCACACGTGAATTAATTGCACGTGTGAAAGCAAATTTAAGACGTCACTATGCTCAACCTGCGCAAGAATCAGAAGATACAACGAATGAAATTGCGATTAAAGATATCGTAATTTATCCTGAGGCTTATTCAATTAAAAAACGTGGTGAGGATATTGAATTAACACATCGTGAATTTGAATTATTCCACTATTTGTCAAAACATATGGGTCAAGTTATGACACGTGAACACTTATTACAAACGGTTTGGGGCTACGATTATTTTGGAGACGTGCGTACAGTGGATGTAACCATTCGTCGTTTAAGAGAAAAAATTGAAGACGATCCATCTCATCCAGAATATATAGTGACACGTCGAGGCGTTGGATACTTCCTCCAACAACATGATTAGGGGTTGCAAACGATGAAGTGGCTGAAACAACTCCAATCCCTTCACACAAAACTCGTTATTGTTTATGTCTTACTGATTATTATTGGAATGCAGATTATTGGTCTGTATTTCACTAATAGTTTAGAAAAAGAATTAACCAATAATTTCATGAAGAATATTAAACAATATGCGACACAACTCGAAGTCAATATTGAGCGTATTTATAAAGATAATCCTTCAAATGCACAAAAGGAAGTTCAATCGCTACTGAATGAATACGCTAACCGACAAGAGATTGAAGAAATCCGCTTTATTGATAAAGATCAAATTATAATGGCTACAGCGAAGTTATCATCACATAGCTTAATTAATCAAAAAGTGAATGATAATTCTGTTCAAAAAGCAATCTCTCTTGGCGAAGCAAATAGTCATAACGTCTTAAAAGACTATGGTAATGGTAAAGAACGAATTTGGATTTACAACTTACCAGTTAAGAATGGCAATGATGTGATCGGTAATATTTACATAGAGTCAAATATTAATGATGTATATAACCAGCTTAACAATATTAACCAAATCTTTATTATTGGTACGGCTATTTCCTTATTTATCACAGTCATACTCGGTTTCTTTATTGCGCGAACGATTACGCGACCGATTACAGATATGCGTAACCAAACAGTTGAAATGTCGAAAGGGAACTATACACAGCGTGTTAAGATTTATGGCAATGACGAAATTGGTGAACTTGCGCTTGCGTTTAATAATCTTTCTAAACGTGTACAAGAAGCCCAAGCGAATACAGAAAGTGAAAAACGTCGACTCGATTCTGTCATCACACATATGAGTGATGGTATTATTGCGACGGATCGACGTGGTCGTATTCGTATTGTGAATGATATGGCGATTAAAATGTTAGGTATGGCGAAAGAAGACCTCATTGGGTATTACATGCTAAATGTTTTAAAAATAGAAGGCGATTTTTCATTAGAAGAAATTCAAGAGAATAATGATAGTATCTTAATTGATATGAACGAAGAAGAAGGTATTATTGCACGTGTCAACTTTAGTACGATTGTACAAGATACAGGATTTGTTAATGGTTATATCGCCGTATTACACGATGTTACAGAGCAACAACAAGTGGAACGTGAACGTCGCGAATTCGTTGCCAATGTATCACACGAATTACGTACGCCATTAACATCAATGAACAGTTATATTGAGGCACTTGAAGAAGGCGCTTGGAAAGATGAAAATCTTGCGCCATCGTTCCTTTCAGTCACACGTGAAGAAACAGAACGTATGATTCGACTGGTCAATGATTTACTTCAATTATCTAAAATGGATAATGAAACAGAACAAATTACAAAAGAAATTGTCGACTTTAATATGTTTATTAATAAAATTATTAATCGACATGAAATGGCAGCGAAAGATACAACGTTTGTACGTGAAATTCCAAATGAAACGATTTTCACAGAAATAGATCCAGATAAGATGACACAAGTATTTGATAACGTTATTACGAATGCGATGAAATATTCTCGTGGAGATAAACGTGTCGAGTTCCACGTGAAACAAAATGCACTTTATAATCGAATGACCATTCGTATTAAAGATAATGGAATTGGTATTCCAATTAATAAAGTGGATAAAATCTTTGATCGCTTCTACCGCGTAGATAAAGCACGTACACGTAAAATGGGTGGTACGGGGCTTGGACTGGCCATTTCAAAAGAGATTGTCGAAGCACATAATGGTCGTATCTGGGCAAACAGTGTTGAAGGACAAGGCACATCGATATTTATTACACTTCCATGTGAAGTGATAGACGACGGTGATTGGGATGAACAGTAAGGAACATATTAAATCAGTTATCCTTTTTCTTTTAGTCATGATGAGTATTGTCCTTACGTATATGATTTGGAATTTTACTCCAGATTTAAATAATTTAGACAGCGCGGATAGTAAAAAAAATAATACTAAAACCATTGGTAAACCTTTAGCTGCAAAGATGGACACAGTAATTTCACCTTATCAAGTTGTGTCAGTTAAAGGGGATGAAGTAAAAGGATTGACACCATCAAGACCTCAACTCGCTCAAGTTATTGATCCACTCAAAGATCATGAAGTGAGTAAAGTAGAATTGATGCAAAAAGGGTATAACTTGCAAACTCCGATATTAGACCATGATTTTGTCGTGTTGGATTTTACGTATGATATGCCATTAACAACCTATTTAGGTCAAGTACTTAATAACTCAGCTAAAATTCCTAAACATTTTAGTTTTAATCGAATTTTAATTGATAAAAATCCTAAGGGTGATTTAGAATTATATGCGTTGAGTAAACATCATCAACAAGTCATGAAAGTGACGATAGACGCTAAGGTAACGCCATTTACTAAAACCATTCATCATTTAGAAAAAGATATGGAAACCTATTCGGAAGTGATTACGAATAAGACGACGATTGATAAATCAACGCATATTTTTGCGCCGAAACATCCAAAAGACCTACGCTCATATCGTATGGTATATGATACGATTTCAGTCGAAACGATGAACTCAATTTTATTTGATGATTCTGTCATTATTCGAAGCGGAAAAAGTGGTTCAACCACATATAATAATAATACCGGCGTCGCAAACTATAATGATGACAGTAAAAAGTACCATTATAAAAACTTATCTGAAGATGAATCAGGTTCGAAAGATATGGATACCTCCATTCCAAGTACATTCGAATATATTAATAATCATGGTGGTTTCTTTAACGATGATTTCCGTCTGTTCAATACGGATAATATGTCAGGAGAATTAACCTATCAATTATTCCTCAATGGACATCCTACATTTAATGATCAGCAGTTAAATGAAATTAACGTGACTTGGGGAGAAAAAGGAATTTATGACTATAAACGTGCTCTTCTACGTTCAAGCGTGCCTTTAGAAGGTGCAACGACATCATTAGATAGTTTGGAAACTGTGCGTGCGTCACTTGCGAACAATCATAATATTGATTTTGAAAAAATATCGAATATGATCGTTGGCTATAAAGAAGATGATCAGCCAGATAAAGATGACATCGAAGTACAACGTAATAGTGAATTTATTCCAACGTGGTATGTTGAGTATGATGGTGAATGGTATGTATATCAGGATGGGAGGCTTGAATAAATGAACTGGAAACTAACCAAAACATTGTTTATTTTCGTGTTTGTTCTAGTCAATATTTTTCTCATTCTGATTTATATTAATAAGGTGACTAAATCGCAAATTAATGAAACTGAAAGCGATAATGAAGTCAACTTCCAGCAAGAAGAGATTAAAGTATCGACAGATGTATTAAATAAAGATGTAAGTGGTACGAAGATGCAAATGATTACTGCTACTTCTAAAAACTTTAAATCATACGCTGAAAATAAATCTTCATTAGAAACAAGTGATTCTGGTTTCACAGTAAGTGGTGACGTAGATAATACTGTAAATGTAAGTGATCGTAATCTTAGTGATTTAAAAGATTACATTATCAATCATATTTATAATGGTAAGGTCTATCAACTTGGCGATATTAATTCAAATGCTGTTACCTATGAACAAACATATGATGGGTACCCATTGCTTAATAACAATAAAGCACGCCTTCGCTTTAATATAGACGATGGTAAAGCGACAATGTATAAACAAACATTAATGAGTAAAATTGAACCTGCAAAAGGTGACAATAATCCTAAGAAGCAAGTCATTACACCGCGTAAAGCAATTGAAAGCTTGTATTTCAATCGTTACTTAAAAGCTGGCGATGAAGTATTAGATGCAAGATTAGGATATTACTCAGTAGTAAGAGAAACCAACGTTCAATTACTACAAGCAAACTGGGAAATCAAAGTGAAACATAAAGGTAAAGAAGAAACGAAAAATATTATGTTGAAGCCACTTCAGTCAATCCAAAAGTGATTGATAACTAAAAAGTGAATCATTTTAAATAGAGCAAAATGGCGGTCAAATTTGCCCGTTGTTTTGCTCTTACATATTTAATATAAACAGAGAATTGGAATTTTTAGTTACAGGTTGGTATAGTATACTATAAAAGTACTTTTAGAGCGGAAAGTTTCGAACAGAGATACAAGTTCGAAACTATATTTTTTTAGAAAAAAGAGTAAATATAAAATAATTAGACTGAAGGCACTCTAAATAATTAAAACTTAAGATAATGAGAAAGGATGAACCATCTTGATTCGAATGAGCGTATTAGCAAGCGGTAGTACAGGAAACGCGACTTATGTAGAAAGTGAGAAAGGCAGTCTTTTAGTAGATGTCGGTCTTACGGGTAAAAAGATGGAAGATTTATTTAGTCAGATTGATAGGGATATGAAGAATCTGAATGGCATCCTAGTGACACATGAACATAGCGACCATATTAAAGGACTTGGCGTCATTGCACGTCGATATGGTTTACCAGTGTATGCGAATGAAAAAACTTGGAAAGCGATTGAAAAAAAAGATGATAAAATTCCGATGGATCAAAAATTTATTTTCAATCCCTATGAAACAAAATCTATTGCAGGTTTTGATATAGAATCGTTTAATGTCTCTCATGATGCGATTGATCCACAATTTTACATTTTCCATAATAACTATAAGAAATTTACGATGATTACAGATACCGGCTATGTGTCAGACCGAATGAAAGGTATGATTCAAGGTAGTGACGCATTTATGTTTGAAAGTAATCATGATGTGGATATGTTACGCATGTGTCGTTATCCTTGGAAGACGAAACAGCGTATTTTAAGTGATATGGGACATGTGTCAAATGAAGATGCAGGACATGCGATGGCGGATGTGATTACAGGTAATACGAAACGTATCTATCTTTCACATTTATCTCGTGATAATAATATGAAAGATTTAGCACGAATGAGCGTCGGACAAGTATTAAATGAACATGATATCGATACTGAAAAAGAAGTATTGTTATGTGACACAGATAAAGCACAAGCGACACCGATTTACACGTTATAAAATTGAAAAGAAGTATGAAGCTTAATGAAAATCTTAAGGGAATATGAGGTTTTTATTAAGCTCTTTTTTTGGAAAAATTAAAGATATGATCTAACAATTTGGACTATACATGAATATTCATTAAAAAGTGGATAATTAAAGTGATTTACTTAGAATCTGTGAATAAATATAAAAGACGGTCGTGAAGTTATCCCCAAATCTGAAGAAAGTTATCCACTATTGTGAATAATACACACAGAAATACTCACATTATACACAGACTTATCCACAAAAGTGATGGATGAATGAGATTTTTTGTAGATAAATCTTGAATTTTCCACAGAATTTATATACATTACTGTTATAATTAGAGGGAATTCTGTTAACAAGTTGATAACTTGTGGATAAGTCGAATAACTATTATCAACATGGAGGACTATAATGAAGATTACTATTTTAGCTGTCGGAAAATTAAAAGAAAAGTACTGGAAACAAGCGATTGCTGAATATGAAAAAAGACTCGGGGCATACTCTAAAATTGAGATGATTGAAGTGCCGGATGAAAAAGCACCTGAAAATATGAGTGATAAAGAGATTGAACAAGTCAAAGAAAAAGAAGGACAACGATTATTAGCCAAAATTAAACCACAAGCCACCGTTATTACATTAGAAATACAAGGTAAAATGTTATCATCGGAAGGTTTAGCTAAAGAACTACAACAACGTATGACACAAGGACAAAGTGACTTCGTCTTCGTCATTGGGGGATCAAACGGACTCCATCAAGACGTCTTAAATCGCAGCAACTACGCACTCTCATTTAGCAAAATGACCTTCCCACACCAAATGATGCGCGTCGTCTTAATCGAACAAGTGTATCGAGCATTTAAAATTATGAGAGGCGAAGCGTACCACAAATAAAACTAAAAAAATGAATATTATAATGATATATTAACAATTAAAAGTTTGAACTTTTTTGGCAATGATGTTAAGGCAAAAATGTATTGAAGAAAGTTAAGAGTTTGGGACATAAAGTTCTAGGATAAGTGAAAAAAGACAATTTCTATTGAAGTAATATAAAAATTGTCTTTTTTATAATTTTTTTGATTATTTTCAGATCGTTGAGCTGTTACATTTCTTATATTAAGTGCCATCAGCACAAATTCTAGTTCTCTTTTGTCTTTTTTATTCCTCGAACGGACATTCGAGTGAAATCCAAAATGGCCTTAATAAATCCAAAAAACAGGCTCCACATCAACTTTTTTTGACTGTAGATGGTTTTTGTTTTTGATTTGAAGTTTATACTTTATACATTGGTGTTTCAGAGGACATTCTGAACAATCATCACATTCATATAATTTAAAGTCTCGTTTAAAAACTATATTTATCATGGCTATAGGCATATCTTTTAAATCCTAGTCTTTTATTATTCGGACAAGTGAATTCATCGTTAATTTCGTCATAATCCCCATTTTGAGTATTAAGAAATGTCACTTTTATATTTTTTAGTTTTATCTTTTATAAACATTTCATAAGTTATGAGTGGCATTCGATTAAAATGATAGAATGCTTTAGAGGGTTCTGTTGCAAAGTTGAATTTATAGTATA
>NZ_KV813754.1:0-1142 GCF_001813735.1 Staphylococcus sp. HMSC068C09 | reverse complement strand
TAGCTATATTTTTTTACTTTGCAACAGAACCTTTTTATTTATCGTAATTTTAATATATATCTGATTTTTTCATATTTCCAGCCTTAACTTCTGTTGTATCATATATTGCGATAAATGCGTCTGGGTCTACATCATTTATAATTTCTTTAAGTTTTTGTTCTTCGAGTTTATTAATAACACAAGAAATTTCTACAAATGAATTATTTTCTTCATCAATAGTCACTTTTGTAAATGTGCAATACCTTCCCAGTCTTTCTTTAATTTCTTTATTCATAATGTCATAATCTTTTGTAATAATTTTAAACGTTTTCGAACCACTTAGTCCTTCTTCAATAATATGTATAACTTTTGAAGCAATAAAATATGCGAGCGCTGATAAAATGGCACCTTTAAAGCCAAAAACAGTAGAAACAAGTATAAATACGAATGTATTGAGAAATAAAATTAAATCACTTGTTCCGAAAGGTAACTTTCTAGATAATAAAACGGCTAACATATCTATACCATCTAATGCCCCACCATTTCTAAGGGCAAGACCCATGCCTAATCCAATAACAACTCCACCAACTACAGTAATAAGTAGTGAATCACCTTCAATAATTGTTGGTACATGATGCATAATCGAAGTGAATATAGATAATGATAAGATACCTATTATTGAAAATATAGCAAACTTACGTCCGATTTGTTTATAACCTAACCATATAAATGGTAAATTGATTATTCCTATTAATATTCCTAAAGGTAAACCAAACAAAGTGGAACCTACAATACTAATCCCTGTGACTCCTCCGTCAGAAACGTTATTTGGGATTAATATAGATTCCAAACCATATGCTGTAATAAGTGCCCCAATTATAATAAGTAAAATCCTGCCGAATGATATAATCACCATTTTTTTTGTCATTTTTGAACTCCTATTTTTATTATTAAAAAGTCTTCACCTATATTATAACTTGTTTTATCAATTTAATGAAATTGGTGTTAATGATTGATATCATATTTTTTTAAACAAAATTCTAAAAAAGATAATTTAATGTTTAATCAGCGTCTAATACTCAAAGTAAATAAATGAAAAATTTCCCAAGGCATTTACAAATATATTAAAATAGGTTCTGTTGCAAAGTAAAAAATATAGCTAA
>NZ_KV813753.1:286330-334796 GCF_001813735.1 Staphylococcus sp. HMSC068C09 | reverse complement strand
TTTTGTTAGGAATTATGTCCCAGCCTCTTTTTATTATGAGTTAGAACGAGGATCATAATTTGCACGATCTCGCTGTTCTTGTGCGTAACGTTCAGGATTTTTTTTATAGAAATTTTGATGATATTCTTCTGCTTTATAAAAATTTGAAGCGGGAAGAACCTTAGTAGCAATGGCTTTATCAGAATGCATCGTTTGTTCTAAATCTTTGATATAGTTAATCGCAACTTTTCTTTGATCATCATTTGTATAAAAAATAGCTGTTTGATACTGTGACCCTCTATCTTGGAATTGACCCCCAGCATCTAATGGATCAATGACTGAAAAAAATATTTCTAATAATTTATGATAAGAAAATAAAGCAACATCATACTCTATTTTAACAGTTTCATAGTGTCCAGTAGTTCCGCTCTTTACTTGTTCATAGGTTGGATTTTTAACTGATCCTCCCATAAAACCTGATGTTACTGATTCAATACCTTCAAATTGATCAAACGGTTTTGTCATACACCAGAAACAGCCTCCTGCGAAGTATGCTGTATTAATATTCATTTACGCCATCCTTTCATAACACCTTTGTAATATTTATTGAAAACACTTGATTTTTTAAGATATTTTATATAACTTATTTATATATTATAGTATATCCGAATATTATTTTGAAGATTTTAGAGAGTGTAAGGTAGGTAAATATGACAGAAGAGAAGGATAATACAATATTAAGACGACAAACGGGGACAACGATACCTTCTAAACGACGCAAGAAGAAAAAACTTCGAAAATTACCTTTTGTAATACTGATTATTGTAGTTTTACTTATTGCAATGATTACGTATGTCGTTCATGGATATCAAAGTGGTATGAAATATGCACAAGAACATGCAAAAGATATTAAAATTCATAAATTTAATGGAGCCGTTAAAAATGACGGGAAAATCACAGTATTAATGCTCGGTGCTGACCAAGCTAATGGTGGAAAATCAAGAACTGACTCTATTATGGTTGTACAGTATGACTATATTAAGAAAAAAATGAAAATGATGTCAATTATGCGTGATATTTATGCGGAAATTCCTGGTTATGACAAATATAAAATTAATGCTGCATACTCACTTGGGGGACCAGAGTTGTTGAGACAAACACTAAATAAAAATTTAGGTATTAATCCTGAATACTATGCAGTCATTGATTTCACTGGCTTTGAAAAAATGATTGATGAATTAGAACCTAATGGTGTGCCAATTGATGTTGAAAAAGATATGTCAGAAAATATAGGGGTTTCATTAAAAAAAGGACACCATCGATTAAACGGTAAAGAATTATTAGGTTATGCGAGATTTAGACATGATCCAGAGGGAGACTTTGGACGTGTGAGACGTCAACAACAAGTTATGCAAACACTTAAGAAAGAATTGATTACCCCAAGTACAATCGTGAAATTACCTAAAGTAGCTGGTATATTGAGAGGATATATTAATACAGATATGCCAAACTCAGCTATTTTCCAAACAGGACTAAGTTTTGGAATACGAGGCGATAAAAATGTGGAAACACTAACTGTACCGTTAAAAAATTCTTATCAAAATATCAATACTAATAACGATGGTAGTGCATTAGATATTGATAAAGAGAAAAATAAAAAAGCAATAGAATCATTTTTAGACGAATAATAAATAAGCAGGCCAAAGTGGCCTGCTTATTTATTATCTATTTAACTACAATAATATTATTATGTAAACTTTGAAGATTATAATATTATTGATCTGATTTTCTTACGCCAGCTACACCGTAGTGATTTTTCTTCATTTCATCAATGACTACATGGATTGCTTCTCTATTTGCGCCTGTTGTTTTCTCTACTGCATTTGTAACCTCAGTGACTAAGTTTTTTAATTGCTCATCTGAGCGTCCTTCTAATAATTTTACATTTACAATCGGCATGATGTTTTCCTCCTTACATAATTATGTGCTTAGTATATCATTTTTAAAAAATGAACTTCAAGATATTTAAATAGAACATTTGTTCTTTTTAATGTTGTAAGAGAACAAGTGTTCTTATATAATTGAATTATCTAAGGAGGGGGTTGATATGTATGATTATAATTTACTTGAAGATAGAGACATACTATGTGTAGATCAGAAAAGTTTTTATGCTAGTGTGTCTTGTATAGAAAAAGGATTAGATCCTTTAATGACAAAATTAGCAGTGGTAGCTGACACTAAGCGACAAGGATCTGTTGTTTTGGCAGCAACACCTAAATTAAAAGAACTTGGTATTAAAACGGGATCTAGATTATTTGAAATTCCACAACGTAATGATATTTATATTATTAATCCAAGTATGAGAAGATATCTAGAAGTATCATTAGAAATTTCTAAAATTGCTCTTAAATATGTTCCAGGGGAAGATTTACATCAGTATAGTATTGATGAATTTTTTATGGATGTAACAAATAGCTACCATCTTTTTAATACTACAGTATATTCTTTTGCTAAGTGTTTTCAAAAAGAAATTTTGGATAAGACGGGAATATACTGCACAATAGGTATTGGATCTAACTTGTTACTTAGTAAAGTAGCTATGGATATCGAAGCTAAACACACCAAAGAAGGTATTACTGAGTGGCGGTATCATGACATTCCCGATAAATTATGGTGTATTTCACCATTAAAATCATTTTGGGGAATCAATAAAAAAACAGAAATAAAGTTAAATAAAAAAGGAATTATTACAATAGGTGATTTAGCCCATTATCCTCATAGATATTTGAAGAAAGACTTTGGTATATTAGGCACTGATATGCATTTACATGCTAACGGTATAGATCAAAGTAAAATAAGAGAAAAAAGTAAAATTAATAATCCAACTATATGTAAAAGCCAAATTTTGATGAGAGACTATCAATTTAATGAAACAAAAATTGTGATGCAAGAGTTGATTGAAGATGTTGCTTGTAGATTAAGAGAAAGAAAGCAATTAGCACGTACTATACATTTTTCATTTGGATATACTCAAGGTGGAGGAATACATAAACAACACACTTTAACTGATGCTACAAATCTAGAACAAGATATATTTAAAGTCGTTAATGATTATGCGAATCAGTTGTGTGATAAACAGGCTTTGTATCGTACGTTAAGTGTTTCACTAACACAGTTCATTAATGAAGAAAATCGACAATTAAATTTATTTGTAGATGAATATAAAAGACAAAGAGATGAAAATTTAGCTAAAACGATTGATACGTTACAAAAGAAATATGGTAAAGGCATCGTTTCAAAAGCAATTTCTTATACTGAATCTGGAACAAAACATAATAGATTAGGATTAATGGCAGGTCATAAAATGTAAATAAACGGAAGTAGGTCAAAACTCATTTTGAATTTTGGCCCACTTCTATTTTTATGGAATATAAGTATCAAATTCATTTAAAGCAACAATACCTAATTCACGATCTTTTGGAGTTTTAAAGGTAACTTGTAAAGCACCTAAAATATCCTCACGAACTTCTAAAATTTTTAAGTTTCTTATAGAAATATTATGTAAACTAAGTATAGAAGTAACTTTATTAATCATACCCGCTTTATCTGGAATATCAATATATAAATCATACCCAACATTGACTACACCATGTTGCTTAAGAGGTAATTGATCTCTAAAAATTTTTGCATCTTCAAAGAATTGATATATTTGTTGTTCTTCTTCATTTTTAAGTTTAACTATCATATCCTTAATATTGGTTTGCATATCTTCTAGTAAACTAATGATATTTTGTTTATTACTAAGTGAGATATCCTTCCACATTTCGGCATTACTACTTGCAATTCTTGTAATATCTCTAAATCCACCAGCAGCAAGCTGTTTGACTAAAGCATGATCATTTGCATGGCTTGAACTCAAGTGTACTAAACTAGAGGCAATAATATGTGGAACATGACTAACAATTCCCGTTACATAATCATGTTCTTTCGCATTAGTAATAATAAATTTAGCTAGTGTAGGGGAGAGCAAATCTTGTAATGTTTTAGCCGCTTGTGTATTACGTTCATCATCGTAAACTAAAATATAGTATGCATTTTCAAATAAGTGTTTTTTAGAATTAAGGACACCAGATTTATGGCTACCAGCCATTGGATGCCCACTAACAAGATGAATATTTGATTCTAATAAACGTTTTTCAAAATTTTGAATGATAAGTTTTGTACTGCCAGTATCCGTTACAATCAAATGTGATTTGGTTTCATAATTAGGTAATGAATTTAGATATATTGCTGTTTGATGAACTGGAGTAGCAAAGATAATAATATCCGCTTCCTTAACACCAAGAGCATAATCATTAATCTTTTTGTCAATTATACCAATAGACATTGCTTTATCTAATTGAGTTACATCAGTATCATAGGCAGAAATTATAAGATCAGATTGATAAAATTTTAAATTACTAGCTAAGCTTCCACCAATTAATCCTAAACCAACAAATAAAATATTTTTCATATGAGCCCTCCTTATTTCTAAATATTCAGAATATCTATATTTTAAATTAGTCATTCATTTTAAACAATACTATTCATTAGAGTTCACTATTTATCTAGGTTAAAATATATTTAAAGTATTAAAGGGGGAAGTTGAATGGAATCAAAGATATTAGAATTAATTCAAAACTTAACTAACATTAATAGTCCTTCGGGAAATGCTTATAATGCAATAAGTTATGTAAAACAAAAAGTAGAACATTTAGGATATTCAACTCAATTAACAAATAAAGGTGCATTAATTATCACAGTTGAGGGTGAAGATAATGAACGTCAACGTTGTATTACTGCTCATGTAGATACTTTAGGTGCAATGGTAAAAGAAATTAAAGAAGATGGTCGTTTAACAATCGATCTAATTGGTGGATTTAAATATAATGCGATTGAAGGAGAATATTGTCAGATTGAAACAGACTCTGGCGAAACGTACACAGGGACAATATGTTTACATGAAACAAGTGTTCATGTATATCGCGAAAATGAAAAAATACCAAGAGATATTGAACATATGGAAGTCCGTATAGACGAAAAAACGTCTTCTAAGAAAGAGACAGAAGATTTAGGAATAGAAGTAGGTAATTTTATTAGCTTTGATCCAAGAACAGAAATAACATCATCTGGATTTATTAAATCCCGACACTTAGACGATAAAGCAAGTGTAGCAATGATATTAGATTTATTAGAAAGAATAAAAAATGAACAAATTAAATTACCACATACTATTCAATTTTATATTTCTAATAATGAGGAAATAGGATATGGAGCGAATGCATCTATTTCTAATAAAATTGTAGAATTTATTGCTTTTGATATGGGAGCACTTGGAGAGGGACAATCTTCTGACGAATATACAGTATCTATTTGTGCTAAAGATGCGTCTGGACCTTATCATAAAGAATTAAAAACACATCTAGTAAACTTATGTAAATTTAATCATATTCCGTATAAAATAGATATTTATCCTTATTATACGTCAGATGCGTCTGCAGCATTAAAAGCAGGAGCAGATATTAAACATGGATTATTTGGAGCTGGTATTGAGTCCTCTCATGCACTGGAACGAACACATATTGATTCTATACATGCCGCTCAAAACTTATTATATGCCTATTGCTTGTCATCAATAAATTGAAATAAATATTGACAAGGAAGATTTATTTATGTATTATACTGAATTATAATAATATTTTAATAATTCTGAGAATTGAGTAGAAGATATGTGATGTAGCAAATAGAAAGCTAATGGATGATGTAAATTAGCACAGCATATGTTTGAATTGGACTTAGAAGATTAAATTTAATAACAGTAAAGTGAACATGTAATGTTAATTAAGGTGGCACCACGGTAACGCGTCCTTATCTATGGAACGTAATCGTGGTGTCTTTTTGGTATAAATATAGTAATTATTAGCTAGATAATCATAGAAAGTTAGTGGTTGATGAAAACTAACATCACTAATAATGAAATTGGGTTTATACTTATAAAAAATCAAATAAAAAATAAGTGAACTTTAAATATTTTGATAATTCGAAATATTTAGTTAATTAAGGTGGTACCGCGCGTCAGCGTCCTTTTAAATAAGGATGCTGATATTTTTTTGAGAAAGGATTAAAGCTTAATGAAACTATATTATGAAATACTTAGAGCAAATATTACACCCGAAGTTTTAGGAAAGTTAAAGAAAAATAAGATTATTTTAGAAAGTACCAGTCAAAAGCAAATTAAAGGTAGATATTCTATTGTAGCATTCGAAAGCTATGGTTCTGTTGTGTTAAATAACGACTTACTAAAGATAAAAACAAAAAAACAAAATGTTGAAATTACTGAAAAGTCTTATGAATATTTAAAAGATTATATCAATCAATTTAATATTCAGATTACAGATGAAAAATTAAAACATTTACCATTTGTATCTGGCTTTATTGGTACGTGTAGTTTTGACTTAGTAAGACATGAATTTCCAATTTTAAAACAGCAATCTATACAAGAAATTAAGGATAGCAATGATATTGAATTTCACATGATAGAAGATGTATATGTATTTGATCATTATAAAGATGAATTATATGTTATTGCTACAAATCAATTTTCAGAAGTAGAACAGAAAGATTTAGAAAAAAGAGTAAAAGATAGAATAAAGGAACTATCTCAAATTAAAGCTTATACAGATGATTATATTCGTCCTCCTACGCCTTCAAATATCATACCAAATGTATCAGATGATGAATTTATAAATACTATAAAGCAATTGAAAAAGCTTATAAAAGAAGGCGATATGTTTCAAGTTGTACCATCTAGAATATATAGCTACAATCATCATTTTAAAAATAATACATTGCAATTAAGTTATCAATTATACCAAAACTTAAAAAGACGTAATCCAAGTCCATATATGTACTATATTAATATGAATACACAAATTATTATAGGCAGTTCTCCAGAGAGTTTTGTAGCTGTACAAGATGGAACGGTTATTACGAATCCAATCGCTGGAACAATTAAAAGAGGTAAAACCATAAAAGAAGATAAACAAAATGCAGAGCAATTATTGAGTGATGAAAAGGAATTAAGCGAACATCGAATGCTTGTTGATTTAGGCAGAAATGATCTACATAGAGTCAGTAGAACCGGTAGTTCAAAAATTACAAAATTAATGGAAATTGAAAAATATGAGCATGTCATGCATATTGTAAGCGAAGTAAAAGGTGAGATTAAGCAAAAATTATCTCCTATGACAGTAATTGCTAATTTATTACCTACAGGAACTGTTTCAGGAGCTCCAAAACTTAGAGCAATTAGGCGTATATATGAGACATATCCATATAAACGTGGACTATATAGTGGGGGTGTAGGCTACATTAATTGTAATCAGAATTTAGATTTTGCTTTAGCAATAAGAACAATGTTAATTGATGATACTACCGTGAAAGTCGAAGCAGGGTGTGGGGTGGTTTATGATTCAGTACCAGAAAAAGAATTAGAAGAAACATTATTAAAAGCAAAAAGTTTATTGGAGGTAACACCATGATTTTAATCATTGATAATTATGATTCATTTACATATAACTTAGTTGATATAGTAAGTCAATTAGATGATGTCATTGTTAAATATCCGGACGATAAAGATGTGCTTAACTACGTTAACCAAAGTGATGGTCTCATCATATCTCCAGGACCTGGTCATCCTTTAGATAGTAACCATCTATTGAATATTATTGAAAGGTATAAATCTTTACCGATATTAGGCGTATGTTTAGGTGCACAAGCAATAACATGCTATTACGGTGGCCGTGTTATTCAAGGCGAAAAAGTCATGCACGGTAAAGTCGATATATTAACAGTTATTCAACATACTAAATTATATAACAACTTAGCAAATCAATTTAATATAATGCGTTACCATTCATTAATAAGTGATGAAATCTCTTTTCCATCACAATTAATAATTACTGGAAGGACAAAAGATTGCATTCAATCTTATGAGACAAAAAATGGATTACATTTTGGTATTCAATATCATCCCGAGTCGTTTGCAACAGACCAAGGACAACAAATAATTAAAAATTTTATCGATATCGTAAAGGAAAGAGGTAAATATGATGACCTTAACATTACTCAACCAAATTCAAAGTCATGCAACACTCTCACAACATGAAACTACTGAATTTATTCAATATCTCATCAATCCAGAATGTCATACTCAAGATAAAGTAAAGTTATTACAAGCTTTCACAAATAAGTCGATACAACAAAAAGAATTAACTTATATAGTGAAAAGTCTTATTCATACGATGTATTCAACTCAACCTGAATACAAAGGAAGTATATGCGTTTGTGGAACAGGAGGAGATAAATCAAATAGTTTCAATATTTCAACGACAGTATCATTTGTAGTAGCAAGCGCAGATGTTCCAGTCATTAAACATGGAAATAAAAGTATTACATCTAATTCTGGAAGTACCGATTTATTACAACAATTACACATTCCTACTACGAAAGTAGCAAATGTAGCCAAACAAGTATCTAAAACACATTTAGCATTTATCAGCGCTATGGAATCTTATCCAATTATGAAATACATTCAACCTATTAGAAAACGTATTCATGAACCAACTATTTTCAATATTGTCGGACCATTAATCAATCCTTTTAAATTAGATTATCAAGTAATGGGGGTCTACGATGCTTCCCAATTACCCATGATTATTAAAACTATGAAAGATTTAGGACGACGAAGAGGCATCGTACTTCATGGAGCGAATAGAATGGATGAAGCAACATTATCTGGGGATAACGAAATATATGAATTACATGAAGATGGGACTATTTCACATTATGTTTTAAATGCACGAGATTATGGCATAGCTCATGCAAATAATATAGAACTTCAAGGTGGCACACCTGAAGAAAATAAAAACATTACCATTGACATATTAAGTGGAAAAGATCATTCCCCTAAAAGAAATGTCGTAGTGCTGAATGCAGCATTAGCCTTATATATATCAAATAGAGTGGATAGTATTAAAAAGGGCGTTGATTTAGCAAAAGATTTAATTGATAGTGGCAAAGCTTTAAAACAATGTCAGTTAATGAAAGGGGAATAAAATTGACAATATTAGATGAGATTGTACAGTATAAAAAACAGTTACTAAACGATGGGTATTATACAGATAAAATAAAACATATTAAAAAAGTTGATGTATCTTATAAGTCAGCTCTAGAAACCACTTTGAAAAGGGAATCAACATTGAGTATTATTGCAGAAATAAAATCTAAAAGTCCTTCTGTAAAAGCATTCAAGGACATTAACTTAGAGCATCAAATTGCTAAATATGAAAATCATGGAGCAAGTGCTATTTCAATTTTAACCGATGAAAAATATTTTGGAGGAAGTTTTGAACGTCTACAAACGTTAACACAACTCACACATTTACCAGTATTATGTAAGGATTTTATCATTGATCCGCTTCAAATTGATCTTGCTAAGAGAGCCGGAGCTTCTATTATTTTATTAATAGTAAATATTTTAACCAATGATACACTTCAGTCTTTATATCATTATGCAATATCTCAAAACTTAGAAGTCTTAGTTGAAGTTCATAACAAAGAAGAGTTAGAACGCGCTTATCAAATTAAACCTAAAATCATTGGTATAAATAATAGAGATTTAAAAACATTTATTACTAAAGTAGAACATACTAATGACATTTTGGAAATGAAAAAAGAAGGTTATTACTATATTTCTGAAAGTGGTATTACAACTTTAAATGATGTAAAAAAAATTGTAAGTAGTGGCATAGATGGATTACTTGTGGGAGGAGCTTTAATGAATAGTAATAATATATCATCGTTATTACCTTCATTAAAACTAAATAAAGAGAAATGAATATACTAAAATTTTGTGGTTTTAAAACAAAAAGTGATATTTTAAAAGCCAATTCCTTAGACATAGATATGATAGGTTTTATTCATTATCCAAAAAGTAAACGTCATTTAAATATAGAACAAATTAACTATTTAAATCAATTTGTAGCAAAGCACATTCATCGAGTTATAGTTGTTGTGAATCCTACATATAAAGAATTAAATACATTGTTGCAACAAACCAATGTGAACGGCATTCAATTTCATGGTAATGAAACAATTGAATTAATCCAAAAAGTTAAATTAAATTTTAAGAATATTAAGATAATTAAAGCGTTGCCGGCTACAGAAAACTTGAATAGAGATATGAATCAATATAAGCCATGGGTAGATTTATTTATTATTGATACCCCTTCAATTCAATTTGGTGGTACTGGTCAAACGTTTAATTGGAAAATATTAGAATCAGTAAGCCAAGACATTCCTTATCTTATTGCAGGAGGAATAAATATAAGTGCTATTCAACAGATTGAAAAGCTGAATTTATCACATAAAGGCTATGATATATCCAGTGGTATAGAGACAAATGAATGCAAGGATAAATTGAAAATGGAAACAATTATAAATTACGTTAAAGGGAGCTTAGAATATGAAACAGATACAAACGGAAGCAAATGAACTAGGTTTTTTTGGTGAGTATGGAGGACAATATGTACCGGAAACATTAATGCCAGCTATCATTGAATTAAAGAGAGCGTATAAAAAAGCAAAAAATGATCCTAAATTCCAACAAAAGATAGCATATTATTTAAAGGATTATGTTGGGAGAGAAACACCCTTAACTTATGCGAAATCATATACAGAAACATTAGGTGGGGCTAAAATTTATTTAAAAAGAGAAGATTTAAATCATACTGGTGCCCACAAAATCAATAATGCCATAGGTCAAGCATTGCTCGCTAAACGAATGGGCAAAAATAAACTTGTTGCAGAAACGGGAGCTGGACAACATGGAGTTGCAAGTGCCACAGTGGCTGCATTATTTGATATGGAACTGATTGTTTTTATGGGAAGAGAAGACATCAAAAGACAACAACTTAATGTATTTAGAATGGAATTATTAGGAGCTAAAGTTGAAGCTGTGGATGAAGGTCAAGGAACTTTATCTGACGCAGTTAATAAAGCGCTACAGTATTGGGTAAGTCACGTGGAAGATACACATTATTTATTAGGATCAGCTTTAGGGCCGGATCCTTTTCCAACGATGGTTAGAGATTTTCAGAGTGTAATTGGTCAAGAAATAAAATCACAAATATTAGAGAAAGAACATCGTTTGCCAGATGCAATAGTTGCTTGTGTAGGAGGAGGTTCTAATGCAATAGGAACATTTTATCCTTTTATCGAAGATGATGTGAAATTATACGGTGTGGAGGCAGCTGGCAGAGGTAAGGATACTAATCAACATGCACTTGCGATAGGGAAAGGAAAGGCCGGTGTGCTTCATGGATCAAAAATGTATTTAATCCAAGATGAACATGGACAAATTGAATTGGCACATTCTATCTCAGCAGGATTAGATTATCCAGGTATTGGACCTGAACATTCATATTATCATGATATTGGAAGAGTAACCTATGAATGTGCTAGCGATGAAGAAGCAATGGAAGCACTTGTCCGCTTCACCAAAATAGAAGGTATTATCCCCGCTATAGAAAGTGCACATGCATTAAGTTATGTAGAAAAATTAGCACCTAAAATGAAACAAAACGATATATTAGTAGTGACAATATCTGGACGCGGAGATAAAGATATGGAAACGATTCAACAATATATACAACAGAGAAAGGAGGATAAAAATGAGTAAATTATTTATTCCTTACATCATGGGTAATAGACAATTTTTAGAAAATGTAAAATTACTTGATAAAAGTGGAGCAGATATTATAGAAATTGGTGTTCCATTTTCAGATCCTGTAGCTGATGGACCCATCATTATGAAAGCTGGTCATGAAGCACTTAAAGATCATATAACAATCGACTATATATTTGATGAGTTAGATAAACATCAAAATGAAATTAATTGTAAATGTGTTCTAATGACATACTATAATGTTATTTTAAGTTATGGAGAAAAAGCCTTTTTTAAAAAATGCGATGATATTGGTGTTTATGGAGTAATTATTCCAGATTTACCATTTGAATTAATAGAACAATTAAAACAACAATTAAATCATAATAGAGTAGTAAAAATAATTTCATTAATAGCAATGACGACAGATATAAATCGTATACAAAATATAGCAAAACATGCCGAAGGATTTATCTATACTGTAACGATGAATGCTACTACTGGAGAAGATGGAACGTTTCATCCAAAGCTTAAAGACCAGATAAAAATGATTAAATCTTTTACATCTCTCCCAGTTGTAGCAGGATTTGGAATAAGAACTACAGACCATATAAAAGATTTGGTAAAAGATGTAGATGGTGTTGTTATTGGAAGTGAAATCGTTCGAAGATTTCAAAATGATGACTTAAGTCAAACAGGAGAATACTTAAGGGAGATTAGACAAACTTTAGATAATGGTTAGCATAGTATAAAATAAAAATTATTTAGAGTATTCATAGCATGAAATACTTAAGAATTAGTAGCAATGTAGTATTAATTGATTTAAAATGAAATTAGATATGAATTTAAGAGCTGAAAAAGAATGATTTTCAGCTCTTATTATTTGGAGAAGATAGAAGAAGCCAAGAATTTAAGAGCATTTAGGTTAATTGGAAGTATATACAGGTTTATATTTTAGTTTTAACCTTATCTAGTGTATACTTATTGAGATTAGACCGATGCGTATTCACAACATATACATAAGCTAAAATTTTAAAATTAGTCAACTCAAATTAAATAAAGATTCTAAATTAGGAGTTATAGAGATAATGAAGTTTACAAATTTAACAGCTACAGAATTTGGCGATTTTACTGAAAAAATGCCATATAGCCATTTTACACAAATGACTGAAAATTATGAGTTAAAAGTTGCCGAGAAAACTGAAACTCATTTAGTAGGAATTAAAAATAAAGATAATGAAGTCATTGCTGCTTGTATGCTAACTGCTGTACCCGTTATGAAAATTTTTAAATATTTTTATTCAAATCGTGGTCCAGTCATTGATTATGAAAACAAAGAGCTCGTTCACTTTTTCTTTAACGAATTAAGTAAATATTTAAAACAGCAACGTTGTTTATACGTACGTATAGACCCTTATTTGCCTTATCAATATCGTAATCATGATGGTGATATTACAGGGAATGCTGGGAATGATTGGTTCTTTGATAAAATGAAGCAATTAGGATATCAACACGAAGGGTTTACAACAGGATTTGATCCAATATTACAAATTCGGTTCCATTCAGTTTTAAATTTAAAGGATAAAACTGCTAAAGATGTATTAAATGGAATGGATAGTTTACGAAAAAGAAATACTAAAAAAGTCCAAAAAAATGGTGTTAAAGTAAGATTTCTTACTAAAGAAGAATTACCTATTTTCAGATCATTTATGGAAGATACATCAGAGACTAAAGAATTTTCTGATAGAGAGGATAGTTTCTACTATAATCGATTTGATCATTTTAAAGATAGAGTATTAGTACCTCTCGCATATATAAAATTTGATGAATATCTTGAAGAACTTCATGCAGAACGTCAGACATTAAATAAAGACTTAAACAAAGCTCTAAAAGATATTGAAAAACGACCAGATAACAAAAAAGCACAAAATAAAAAAATAAATTTAGAACAGCAATTAAAAGCAAATGAGCAAAAAATTGATGAAGCAACACAACTTCAATTAGAACACGGTAACGAATTACCAATATCTGCTGGATTCTTCTTTATTAATCCATTTGAAGTTGTATATTATGCAGGTGGAACGTCAAATAAATATAGACACTTCGCTGGAAGTTATGCAGTTCAATGGACTATGATTAATTATGCAATTGATCATGGCATTGACCGTTATAATTTTTATGGGATTAGTGGTCATTTTACAGATGATGCTGAAGATGCAGGTGTTGTGAAATTTAAAAAGGGATTTAATGCAGATGTAATTGAATATGTTGGTGATTTCGTTAAACCTATAAATAAACCAATGTATTCACTATATACAATACTTAAAAAAATTAAAAAAAGATTGAATTAAGAGGGGAATAGTGCGAATATGAAATTTACAGAGTTAACAGTTAAAGAATATGAAACCTTCGTACAAAATCCATCATTAGAGAGTCATTACTTCCAAGTTACTGAAAATATAAAAACTAGAGAAAATGACGGATTTGAAGTTGTGTTATTAGGTGTAAAAGATGAAAGTAATAAAGTGATTGCTGCAAGTCTTTTCTCAAAAATTCCAACTATGGGAAGTTATGTATACTATTCAAATCGTGGACCAGTGATGGATTATTCCGATTTAGGTCTTGTTGATTTTTACCTACGAGAATTAGAAAAATACCTACACCAACATCAATGTTTATATGTAAAACTTGATCCATATTGGATTTATCAAATTTACGATAAAGATATCAATTCGGTAGAAGGTCACGAAAAAAATGATGCTTTAGTTAATTTATTTAAATCACATGGTTACGAACATCATGGTTTCACTACGAAATATGATCGCTCTAGTCAAGTGAGATGGATGGGCGTAAATTATCTAAAAGGTGAAACACCTGCATCATTGAAAAAGCAGTTTGATAGTCAACGTAAAAGAAATATAAATAAAGCGATAAACTATGGAGTAAAAGTAAGATTTCTTAAAAGAGATGAACTAAATATTTTCTTAGACTTGTATCGTGAAACAGAAGCACGTACTGGTTTTGTATCAAAAACAGATGAATATTTTTATAATTTTATAGATACATACGGCGATAAAGCATTAGTGCCATTAGCATATATTGATTTAGATGACTATATTAAATCATTGCAAACCTCTTTAAATGATAAAGAAACGCGTCGTGATCAAATGATGTCTAAAGAAAATAAAAGTGACAAACAGCTAAAAAAAATTGCTGAATTAGATAAACAAATAGAACACGACCAAAAAGAACTCTTACATGCAAGTGAATTACGTCAAACTGATGGACAAATTTTAAACTTAGCTTCTGGAGTATACTTTGCAAATGCTTATGAAGTAAATTATTTCTCAGGTGGCTCATCAGAAAAATACAATAATTATATGGGACCATATATGATGCATTGGTTCATGATGAATTATTGCTTTAATCATGGATATGATCGATATAATTTTTATGGTTTATCTGGTGATTTTACTGAAAATAGTGAAGATTATGGTGTTTATCGCTTTAAAAGAGGGTTTAATGTGTATATCGAGGAGTTAATTGGGGATTTCTATAAACCAATTAATAAACCTAAATATTGGCTATTTAAAACATTGAATCGTATACGTAAGAAGATTAAAAAATAACAATTAGAATAAAAAGCATATTGGCAATCTTGCCAGTATGCTTTTTTATAATTAGTGATAGAGACTAATTATAAATAGTGTAGGTAAATTCTAAGTTGTAAATACAAGTTGCATCCTACAAATTAATAATAGCATATCAATTATTTTTATCAATGATACACCAAAAGAAATTTATTTTTAATATTTTATAATAAATGAAATTTATAGTGTTTTATAATTTGAATAATAAATACATAGTTATGATATCATTAAATAACTAATCTAATTGGAATCATTCCGCTTTAGATTGTTTTGAGAAATAATTAAGAACGATTGTATGAATCGTAATGCCAATATCCATGATTCAATACTTTAGATAATGATTACCGAACTGTAGAAAAAATAACTTTAAATAAATACTACTAAAATTAGAATGCATGGGCATATGTAAACGAGTTAAGGTATATATTAAAACTTTAAATAATCTGTATTGTGTTAAAAAGCTTAAATTGAAGATATTCATATAAAAATACAGATTTCGACAATTTAGTTTACATAATATATATTATAGGAAGTTGTATATATAACGATCAGGGGACCTATTCTATTTTAATGACACTTCAATGATATATTTTAGTTATCATTCTTTGGTTAACATTGATCTATCTAAAATGATTGACTTAGTTATAATTTGTTATGATAAAAATCAACTACATTATATGTATTATATATAATGTAGAAAATACTAATATGAATTTAGTGTTCGATATTTGTGACATAATTTATTTTGATAATTAATATAGTAATGAATCAATTATTGAATGCTTAGCTAGTTTACATAATGCAAGATACCATATGAATTTGCAGATAAATAATTTATATCTTTTGTTCTACCTTATCAATTTAAAGATTATCGGTGATATTGGAACCATTATTTCTAATAACAATTATTTCAAAGAAAGACTTTAATATCATAAAAAGTGATCCATTCTTATAAGTTTGACTATCGTCTCGTCTATTAACACGATTTTACTAAATATACCTTTCCAGTATTATGAGCAACATACCCCTTTTAAAATCATCAAATAAGTCAATAAGGCTACTTATTTTAAGTCTAATATACATGTTAAAGAAATCACCAACAATATAAAAGGAATATGTAATATTTTAGGTAAAATAAGATAATAAAATGTAAATATTTAATTGATAATGATTATCATTTTCTATTATAATACTTTCTAGGAGGTTAGAAAATGCAAAAATCATTTAAATATATTCTATTAATTTTATCAGTTATTTTAATCTTATCAGCATGTGATAAGCAATCGGATTCAAATTCTTCATCTAGTAAAGATACCATTACAGTAAAAAATACATATGAATTTAAGGATAAGAATCATACACATAGTAGAGGCAAAAATAAAACAGAAACAGTTAAAGTACCAGTTAATCCGAAACGTGTAGCAGTACTAGATTATGGCGCGTTAGATATTATGCAGCAAATGGGACTTCAAGACAAAATAGTTTCTATTGCTAAAGGACAAGGTGCTTCATTTTTGCCTTCTTCCCTTTCGGAATTTAAAAACAGTAAATATACAAATCTAGGCAATCCAGGAAGACCTAATTATGATGAATTAGCTAAATCAAAACCTAATGTTATCTTTGCTTCATTTAGACAAGCACATACGAAAACAATAGATGAAATGAAAAAAGCGGCGCCTAATGCTAAGATTTTATTTGTTAGTCCCGATAATGATAATTATATTTCATCAATTAAAGAACATACGACATTGTTTGGTAAAATTTTCAAAAAAGAAGAAAAAGCAAAAGCACTTAATCATAAATTAAGTGAAGAAGTGAAAGAGGCTAAAAAAGTAATTAATAAAGATACCGTATTACTTTTAAATGTTGATGATAAAGGCATTAGTGCCTTCGGACCAACTGGTAGATTTGGAGGCTTCTTAAATAAAGATTTAGGAATTAACCACGCTGATCCTAAAATGAAAGCAAATTCAGCTGGTAATATAGTTACTAATGAGTATTTAAATAAAATTAATCCTGATAAATTGTTTGTAATTAATCGAACTAAAAATGCGGATGACAAAACGTTACCTTCTGCTTTGAATAATCAAGTGATAAAAGATATGAAAGCAATAAAAAATCACCAAGTCTATCAATTTGAAGCTAATGCTTGGTATTTTAGTGAAGGTGGCATTGAAACAACTATTCATCAATTAAACAAAATTGAAAAAGCCTTTAAAAAATAATCCTTTTATACACTATTAAAAATATAAATGGGAGTGGGATAACGAATTCAAAATGAATTCTATCCTACTCCCTTATATTTATCTTCTATCACGACGACGATACATGTACTCGTCGTTATCATATTTTTTCATCTCTTTTTCCAATTGCTTTTCTTTACGTTCTCGGCGCCATCCTCTTGTAAAATACCATAAAAGGAAACTAATCATTAAACTGATAATGGCAAGAAAAGCGGCATAGCCTAATAAAGGCTGGAACGTTATATTATAAAAATTAGGAATAAAGAAAGCTAATACTGCTAAAACAACGAAGGTAATTACTGCTGCTGAAAACCATTTTTTCAGTACCAATGTACAAAAGACAGTTAATACCATCATTGCTAGGATTGTGATCCAAAGATAATTTGGCATATCAAATATCGTCATAAAAAACGCCTCAACTTTTATATTTTATAATATGTAATATACAATACTTTTATAAATAATTATACCTTCTTAATTATTAAAATGACTCAGACTAAAGGCTTAAAACTGAGTTTACAAATAATATTATGTATAATATATATGAGAATAACTATTTAGGAGTGAATAAAATGAACACAGGCTTACCACTCAGAAAACATGTTCCAGATAATGAAAAATGGAATTTAGAAGATTTATTTACGAATGATGAAGCATTTTATAATACTTTAAATGATGTATTAGAGAAATCCGCTCAATTTAATCAAAAATATAAAAATAATTTATCAGAAACTAAAATTATTCTAGATGCACTTAAAGAATATGAAGACTTACTTATACAATTTGATCGATTAGGTAATTATGCTGAACTTAGATTAAGTGTTGATACTACAAATGAATTAGCGCAAACATTAAATGCCAAACTATCAACATCTTATGGTAAGATATCTAGTTTATTATCATTTGTTGAATCTGAAATAATGATACTCTCTGATGATAAATTAAAAGAGCTAAAAGAGCAGTTCAATAGTCCTCATTATCTAGAAAAATTAATAAAACGTAAACCTTATCAATTATCTTCAGAAGTTGAAGAAGTGCTTGCCAGTTTGTCGCCTACTTTTCAAAGTGCTTATGAACTCTATGGAACAACTAAAATGCTTGATATTGCGTTTGAATCGTTTGAACATAATCATGAAATGTATCCTTTAGATTATGCAACTTTTGAAAATGAGTATGAAGACAGTTCAGATCCAGAGTTTAGACGTAAAAGTTTCGAAGCTTTTAGTAATGCATTGCGTAAATATCAACACACAACAGCTGCAACATATAATCAACATGTACAACAAGAAAAAATTGAGGCTAATTTAAGAGGCTATGATTCTGTTATAGATTATTTACTACAAGAACAAGAAGTTACACGTGAAATGTATGATAGACAAATTGATGTCATCATGAGTGATTTAGCACCTGTGATGCAAAAATATGCTAAAATACTGCAAAGAATTCATAACTTAGATAAAATGCGATTTGAAGATTTAAAAATATCAGTTGATCCTAGTTATGAACCAGATATTTCAATAGAAGACTCAAAACAATATATTCACGGTGCTTTAGGTGTTTTAGGCGATGACTATATTAAAATGGTTGATAATGCTTATAATCATCAATGGATTGATTTTGCTCAAAATAAAGGTAAAGATACTGGTGCGTATTGTGCTAGCCCTTATTTTACGCATTCATATGTATTTATTTCATGGACAGGTAAAATGGCAGAAACTTTCGTATTAGCGCATGAATTGGGTCACGCTGGTCATTTTACATTGTCACAAAAACATCAACATTTATTAGATTCAGAAGCATCTATGTATTTTGTAGAAGCACCTTCTACAATGAATGAAATGCTGATGGCAAACTACTTATTTAGTAATAGTAATGATGCACGGTTTAAACGATGGGTGATTGGCTCAATTATATCTCGCACATATTATCATAATATGGTCACGCATTTACTGGAAGCAGCATATCAAAGAGAAGTATACAAAAAAGTTGATAACGGTGAATCTTTAACAGCACCCGTTCTTAATAAGTTAATGAGAAACGTTTATGAACAATTCTTTGGTGATGCGGTTGAACTTACTGATGGAATGGAATTAACGTGGATGAGACAACCACATTATTATATGGGATTATATTCATATACGTATTCAGCTGGATTAACTATTGGCACAGTGGTCTCTCAAAAAATTAAAAAAGAAGGACAAAAAGCAGTCGATGCATGGTTAGAAACGTTAAAAGCTGGAGGAAGTAAAAATCCAGTTGAACTTGCAAAAGTAGCAGGCGTTGATATAACAACAAATGCCCCACTTAAATCTACTATTGCGTATATTTCAGAATTAGTAGATGAAGTAGAAACACTTACAAATGAAATTGAACATAATTAATATATTATAAAGGAGTGAGACACGATTCAAAATGAATCGTGTCTCACTCCTTTACTTTGATTTTTTTAGTTTGAATAAAACTATCAACGATAAAGTAGTTTAACGATCATATTTATCAAAATGTTCACCAGTAAAGTAATAATAAATACTTTCTGCTATATTTCTTACATGATCCCCTACTCTTTCTAAGTTACGTGCAGCTAAATGCGCTTGACCAGCTACAAATGGATCATTATCAATTAGATAAGTTGTGTTAACAATATTCACGTATAAATCATCAATATCTTTATCACGTTCGATAATTTCTTTAATCAATGTTAAATCTTCACTTTTAACAGCAGTATTTAAGTCTTCTAACATTAATAATGCAAGTTTACCCATTGTTTTTAAACGTGTTAAGACATAATGATCTGTAATTTTTACTCTTAGTCGAATATGAGCGATATTTGCAGCATTATCCCCCATTCTTTCAAAATCAGTAGAAATTTTTAAAGCTGCCATCATCATTCTTAAATCAGTAGCAATTGGTTGTTGTTTCGTAATTAACATGATTACTTGTTCGTTAATGTCATAATCAAATTTGTTAATTTCTTTATCTTTTTCAATGACGTGTCTAGCAAAGTTTCTATCATCTTCACTTAATGATTCAATAGCATTGTTAACATTTGAATAAACACGAAGACCAAGACGACGAAGTTCTTTAATTAAATCGTCCAATTGGCCTTCATATTTTTGTCTAATAATTTTCATTAAGCATTAACCAAAACGACCAGAAATATAATCTTCTGTTTGTTTGTCTGAAGGATTAGAGAAGATTTTATCAGTATCGTCATATTCATTTACATAACCATTAAGGAAGAATGCTGTTTTATCAGAAACACGTGCAGCTTGTTGCATGTTGTGTGTAACCATAATGATAGAATAATTTTCTTTTAATTCTTGAACCAGTTCTTCAACTCTTAAAGTAGAGATAGGATCTAATGCTGATGTAGGTTCATCCATTAAAATAACATCTGGTTCAATTGCTAAACATCTAGCAATACAAACACGTTGTTGTTGTCCCCCAGATAATCCATACGCATTTGTATGTAATCTGTCTTTTAATTCATCCCAAATTGCAGCACCACGTAATGACTTTTCAACAATTTCATCAAGTAATTTTTTATCTTTAATACCATGGATTTTTGGACCATAAGTAATATTATCATAAATTGATTTAGGAAATGGATTTGGTTGTTGGAATACCATTCCTACATTCGTTCTTAATTTTTCTTTTGAATAGTTGTTATCAAAAATATTTTGTTCTCTGTATAAAATTTTACCAGCAGTTTTAACTGATGGTACTAATTCAACCATACGATTTAATGTTTTAATATACGTTGATTTACCACAACCAGAAGGACCGATAATAGCAGTGACATTATTTTCTAAGATATCTAAATTGATGTTTTGTAAAGCATGATTTTCACCATACCATAAATCTAAATTTTGAGTTGAATAAACTACTTTTCTTTCACTGTCAGGTTTAATATTTTTTTTATTTTCGCTATTAGTTGTTACAATTGTTGTCTTTTGAGACTGATTGTCGTTTGTTGGATGAGTGTGATTTGAGTGTTGATCAACAACATCATTTGTATGTTGTTCAATGTTCTTTTTCTTTTCATCTACGTTGATTTTTGCCATATATAAAACTCCTTTTATTTTAAGAGAGAAAGCAGAAATCTTTCTCTCTATCCCAAATAACTTTAATAATAAAATGCTTAATATTTTCTAGAAAATTTATTACGTAAGAAAATTGCTAAACCGTTCATTAATAATAAGATAACAAGTAATACGATAATACCTGCTGAAGCCACGTTTTGGAATTCAGCTTGTGGCATTTTAGCCCAAGTATAAATTTGAGTTGGTAAAGCAGTAAACATTGAGAATAAACCAGATGGTACTGCTAAGAAAATAGTTGGAATACCGATTAAGATTAATGGTGCTGTTTCACCTAATGCACGTGAAAGTGATAAAATAAATCCCGTTAAAATACCAGGTAAAGCAGCGGGTAAAACCACTTTTCTAATTGTTTGCCATTTATTTCCACCTAGACCATAAGATGCTTCTCTTACAGAATTAGGTACGGCACGAATCGCTTCCTGGCTTGAAACGATAATAATCGGTAAGATAAGTAATGACATTGTTAAAGCAGCAGCGATAACAGTATTTCCTAAAGATAATGATTCAATACCAGCGCCACGTACAAATAATGTTAATCCTAATAAACCAAATACAATTGAAGGCACACCAGCTAAGTTAGAAATACAAATTTTAACGAAACTTGTAAACATATTATCGCGTGCGTATTCTTCAAGATAAATTGCTGTACCAACACCTAAGATAATAGAGATTGGGATGATAGTAATCATTAACCATAATGTACCAGCTAATGCGCCTTTAATCCCAGCTTGTGATGGTGTTGAAGATGAGAAACTTGTAAAGAATTCAGGTGTTAAATGTCCTACACCTTTTACAAGTGTTTGAATCAGTAATGCGGCAAGAACGATTAAAGCAAATACAATACATGCAAAGAATAGCCATTTATTAAGACTATTTTTTTTATCGCGACTAGATAGGTTTTTTTCGACTTTACTTTTGTCAACTAAACCTTTAGCTCTTGGATCAGTCGTTGCTGTCATATTAATACTCCTCTCTATAACGCTTAGAAATCCAGTATGAAATTAAGTTCATAATTAATGTGAAAATGAATAATGTGAAGCCAACTGCATAAATACTATAGTAAATATCTGAACCGAATGTCGCATCACCTGTAGCAATTTCAACAATATAACCTGTCATTGTTTGAATAGAACTTGTTAATGTTAAAGATGATGTCGGTGAACTACCTGCAGCTAATGATACGATCATTGTTTCACCAATAGCACGAGAAATACCAAGTACAATTGAAGCAATTACACCAGAAGCGGCAGCTGGTAATACGACTTTAGTTGCAACTTCAAATTTAGTTGAACCTAAACCAAAAGCACCTTCACGCATTTTATTAGGTACAGAAGCCATTGCATCTTCACTCATACTTGTAATAATTGGAACAATCATTATTCCAACCACGATACCAGGACTGATAGAGTTAAAACTATCGAGTTGAGGTATAAATGTTCTTAATAAAGGTGTTACAAAAGTTAAAGCAAAGAAACCGAATACGATAGTTGGAATGCCAGCTAAGATTTCAAGAATAGGTTTAATAATACGTCTTGCTTTATCGCTTGCATATTCACTTAAGTAGATTGCAGCGCCTAATCCGATAGGAACAGCTACTAAAGTACCAATGAAAGTAATTTTTAAAGTACCAAGAATTAATGCCCAAATACCATATTTAGGGTCAGAACTTGTAGGATTCCAATCTTTAGTAAAAAGAAACTCAGTAATTGAAACACGTGTAAAGAATGTGATTGTTTCAGTGATTAATGTAAATAATATACCGATAGTTGTTAAAATAGAGATGGCAGCAATAATTCCTAAAATAATTGGCACGATTTTATCAGAAAATCCACCTTTTTTAGCGTTATTTTTAGCTATCATCTCTCTAACATTAGTGTTAGAAGCCATATATAACCCTCTCTTTTTATTTCTCCCAATAGATTTTAAAAAAAGAGCAGGAAATTATCAGGTAACGAATGAGTTCAAATTAATTTAAAACACTTTAACAATCACCCATGTATATATCCTGAACAACTCATGTAAATGAATGTTACATGAGTTGTTAATTCCCAGCCCTTTATATTAATAATGATTATTATTTGTCAGAATCTTTTTTGTATTTATCTAATTCTTTAATTTCATCTTTATAAACTTTGCTTGGTGAAGCAACGTATCCAGCATCTTCAGCTGATTTACCTTTGTCATCTAAAGTGAATTTCAAGAATTCTCTCATAACATCATTATCTTCTAATGATTTTTCTTTAACATATAAGAATAATGGTCTACTTAAAGGATAAGAACCATCTTGGATAGTCTTTTTAGTAGGTTCTACAGATTTACCATCGTCACCTTTAATTTTAACTTCTTTTAATTTATCTTTATTTTGTTTATAGAAGTTATAACCGAAGTAACCAATACTTTCTTTGTTTTTCTCAACTGATTGAACGATAACGTTAGTATCTCCATTTTTTTGAGCTTTGATATCTTGTTTATCCATAACTTCTTCTTCCCAGAAGTCATAAGTACCATGACTTGAGTTTGGAGAGAAAGCTTTGATTTCTTTGTTAGGCCAGCTAGAATCTACATCTTTCCAAGTTTTAGCTTCGCCACTGTAGATTTTTTTCAATTGATCTTTAGATAATTCTTTTACAAAGTCATTATCTTTATTAACAGCAACAGTTACACCATCTTGTGCAATTTTAAATTCTTTATATTTAATGTTTTTGTCTTCTAATTTTTGTTTTTCTTCATCTTTGATAGGTCTAGAAGCTTGTGAGAAGTCAGTTTCACCAGCGATGAATTTTTCAAAACCAGCACCAGTACCTGCTTGACCAGATGAAATAGTTGCGCTTGGATGATCTTTAGACCATTTTTCATTTAATTTTTCAACGATTGGAGCAACAGTAGATGAACCTTCACCTTTTGCAGAACCTTTAAGGTCTTTTCCATCTCCTGAACCACTGCCGCCACTATTTCCACCGCCACATGCGCCTAAAAGAACAGTAGCACCTAAAACAGTTGTACCAACTAATTGCCATTTCTTCATTAAAACATCCTCCTAATTATAGATAACCCAAAATGTTATATGTATTTCTTACAATGCTTATATTACATACCTTTTGTTAATATAAAATAGAGTAATTGTAAATATTTTGTTAATTTATAAAAAACTTATGTTTTATATAAATAAAATCCATAAAAAAACCACTGAAAGTGTGACCTTTCAATGGTTTTAAACTATCTATATAATATGGAAGAAACTCGATTTTCATGAACTCATTATTCTTGAATAAGACTTTTACCTTTTTTAGTTAATGTGATTTTTCCAGTTTCAATATTTATAATTTTTCTTTTATATAAATGACCAATTGCACGTTTAAATGAACCTTTACTCATGTTAAATACTTCTTTAATTGCTTCCGGACTTGATTTATCCCAAAATGGAAGTTCTCCATCATACTCTACTAACAAATCAAAGATAACTTGACCATCCTCATCTAAACGTTCATGTGCGAGGGGTAAGAATGAACCGTTCAATTCACCTTTTTCATTATGTCCGATAATACGTACTTCTACAGCTTCGCCTAATCTTGGCTCATGTTTACGTTCAGACTCATGTACAAACACTTTGTAACCATCCTCAGTTAATAAAAAAGTCCCGATACGTAATAAACGATATGGTCTTGCTTTTAATACTTGATTTTGCATATCATCATTAGATACAGGTGTAAACATTTTTTCCACAATTGTTTCACTAGCTAAACGTGCGAACATTTGATGATTTCTATCGATTCTTAATGTGACTAATACATAATCTCCTGATTGAGGCCATAACGATTTAACTTTAGGTAAATCTTCCCATGGAATAAGCACCTCTCTTGGTAAACCAACATCTACTCTTGCACCATCTCTATCTGTTTTTAATACTTTTGCAAAATCATATTTATCTTTTGTAATGTCAGGCATATTTTGAGTAGCAAATAATTCACCTGAACGGTTTGGATAAATGAAGAAACTGTATTCTTCTCCAATTTCGAATTCATCTTCCTCATTGATTTCTGACTGATTTAACTTCACTTGTTCACCATTTGGACCTTTTAATAAATAAGTAGAGCCTTCCAATCCAAGAACTTCTAGAAATTCAATTGAACCAACGATATCTTTGTCTAATGCCATAGTTGTCTCCTTTAAGCAGTTTATTTCTAAGTATTATAACATGAGTTTTATAAAGTATCATTGGCATAAATGATATAAGGTCGAATATAGGAACATTATATGATATAATTTTTTGCGTTAGATAAACGATGAATAAAGGAGTAAATGAATGTTACAAGTTACGGATGTAAGTTTACGTTTTGGTGATCGTAAACTATTTGAAGATGTAAATATTAAATTTACTGAAGGTAATTGTTATGGACTTATCGGTGCGAATGGTGCAGGTAAATCTACTTTCTTAAAAATCTTATCTGGAGAAATTGATTCACAAACGGGTCATGTTTCTCTTGGAAAAGATGAACGTTTAGCAGTATTAAAACAAGATCACTTTGCTTATGAAGATGAACGTGTATTAGATGTAGTTATAAAAGGACATGAACGTCTATTTGAAGTGATGAAAGAAAAAGACGAAATTTATATGAAACCTGACTTCAGTGATGAAGATGGCATTCGTGCAGCTGAATTAGAAGGTGAATTTGCTGAAATGAATGGATGGAATGCCGAAGCAGATGCAGCTTCCCTACTATCAGGACTTGGTATTACCCCAGATTTACATGATAAGCAAATGTCAGAGTTAGAAAATAATCAAAAAGTAAAAGTATTATTGGCACAAAGTTTATTTGGAGATCCAGATGTTTTATTACTCGATGAGCCTACCAATGGTCTTGATATTCCTGCCATTAGTTGGTTAGAAGATTTCTTAATTAACTTTGAAAATACTGTCATTGTAGTATCTCATGATCGTCATTTCTTAAATAATGTATGTACACATATTGCAGATTTAGATTTTGGTAAAATCAAAGTCTATGTTGGTAACTATGATTTTTGGTATCAATCAAGTCAACTTGCTCAAAAAATGGCTCAAGAACAAAACAAGAAAAAAGAAGAAAAAATCAAAGAATTACAAGACTTCATTGCTCGTTTCTCTGCGAATGCGTCAAAATCAAAACAAGCAACAAGTCGTAAGAAGCAATTAGAAAAAATTGAACTTGATGATATTCAACCATCTTCAAGACGTTATCCTTATGTGAAATTCACCCCAGAAAGAGAAATTGGTAATGATTTATTAGTAGTTGATGGTATCTCAAAAACAATTGAGGGTGAAAAAGTTTTAGATAATATTTCATTCACTATGAATCCAAATGATAAAGCTATTTTAATTGGCGATAGTGAAATTGCTAAAACTACCCTATTAAAAATACTTGCTGGTGAAATGGAACCAGATGAAGGTTCATTTAAATGGGGAGTGACAACTTCATTAAGCTATTTCCCTAAAGATAATTCTGATTTCTTCGAAGGCGTAGATATGAATTTAGTTGAATGGTTACGTCAATATGCTCCTGAAGATGAACAAACTGAAACATTTTTACGCGGTTTCTTAGGACGTATGCTATTTAGCGGTGAAGAAGTTAAGAAAAAAGCAAGTGTATTATCAGGTGGAGAGAAAGTACGTTGTATGTTAAGTAAAATGATGCTTTCAAGTGCCAATGTTTTACTACTTGATGAGCCAACGAACCATCTTGATTTAGAAAGCATTACAGCTGTTAACGATGGATTAGCTTCATTCAAAGGATCAATTATCTTTACTTCATATGACTTTGAATTTATTAACACAATCGCTAATCGCGTGATTGATTTAAACCAACCAGGTAGTTTATCTAAAGAATTGCCATATGAAGAATATCTAAAAGAAATTGGTGTGTTACAAAATTAAAATAATAGGATTTTAATAAAGCATCTTCTATTTTTAAAATTTAGAATATGCATAACACTGTCGCTAAATAACGAACTTTAGCGACAGTTTTTTTATAAAATACTATTATTTTCGAATTATTGTTATTATTTATACAAATTACTTATTATTACTATCTCTTTTCTTTAACAGTAATATTACTTCAATAATTTTCAGTTTATTTCAAAAAATCACAATAATCGGTTTACAGTTAAAAGGTGCTTATGTATAATTAAAAACATAGTAATTGAATAAGAAATTGATGAGGCGCATCAATCATTAGTATATATTAGAACACTGTCTGCCACGGCTAATATAGAAAGGGTGCGATGCCGAAACGAATTGCAACCGCAGTAAGCGTTCGTTGGACTTTGTGGTTAAGAGCTGAGAGTTTGTCATTATTATTTAATAATGGAGTGCATCACTTGTATATAAATTACGAGCAAGTTCGCACATTCCGAACTTGCTCTTTTTTATGACGTGTGCCCCTAAATTCTAGGAGGTAAAATCTTGAAACGACGTGTTTTGAAGTTCGGTGGTTCATCTGTCGCCGATTTTACAAAGATAAAAAATATTGCAGAAATGCTTAAACGCCGTGTAGATGACGGTGAACAACTTATTGTTGTCGTAAGTGCTATGGGCAAAACAACAGATCAATTAATGGAAAATGTTTCTCATCTTACAACAACTCCAAAAGATGAAGAACTTGCTCTATTATTAACAACTGGTGAACAACAAACAGTTTCTTATTTGTCGATGGTATTAAATGATATTGGCGTAAGTGCTAGAGCTATGACTGGATATCAAGCAGGTATCAAAACAGTAGGTCATCATTTAAAAAGTCGAATTGCAGAAATTAATCCTGAAACATTTAATAAGGAATTTAAAGACAAGGATGTTTTAGTTGTAGCAGGTTTCCAAGGAGTGAACGACGAATTAGAGTTAACTACACTTGGTCGTGGTGGTTCAGATACGACTGCTGTTGCATTAGCAGCTAGTAATCAAATCCCTTGTGAAATTTACACTGATGTTGATGGCGTTTATGCTACTGATCCAAGAATTTTGAGTGAGGCAAAACGTTTAGATTATGTGTCTTATGAAGAAATGATGGAAATGAGTGCTTTAGGTGCTGGTGTGTTAGAAACAAGAAGTGTAGAACTTGCTAAAAATTATGATATCCCCTTGTATTTAGGTAGAACGTTATCAAATGTGAAAGGAACATGGATTATGCCAAGAACAGAAATATTAGAAAAAAAAGCCGTAACTGGAGTTGCATTAGATACACATATGATGCATGTAACAATTAGTTACCCTCTTCCAGATAATCGCCTTCTAACTCAATTATTTACTGCTTTAGATGAAGGTTCAGTTAATGTGGATATGATTTCTCAAATCGTAAATGTTGAAGGTTTACAACTATCTTTTTCTATTAAAGATAGTGATGTACAACAAATTTCAAGTATCTTAGAGGAACTTTCTACAACATTTGATGCTTTAGATTATAAAATTAATGAAGCTTACGTCAAAATTTCGTTAATTGGTTCAGGAATGCGTGATATGTCTGGTGTAGCTTCAAAAGCATTTATTACGTTAATTAATTCTAATATTCCATTTTATCAAACAACAACTTCTGAAATTAGTATTTCTTATGTTATTGATGCAGAAAATGGAAATAAAGCGGTTGAAGTTCTATACGATGCTTTTGATATTTAAACTTAAGTTAAAATAAGTAATTCAAAATTCAATTAATATTTAAATGGAGTGATTCTTTTATGACAAGATTAGCAGTAGTTGGAGCAACAGGATTAGTCGGAACAAAAATGTTAGAAACAATTGATCGTAAACATATCCAATTTGATGAGTTGGTATTATTCTCATCAGCAAGATCAGCAGGTAAAGAAATTGAGTTTCAAGGGAAAACATATACAGTTCAAGAACTTACAGAAGAAGCAGCAAGTGAAAAATTTGATTACGTGCTAATGAGTGCAGGTGGCGGAACAAGTAAACAATTTGCCCCTATTTTCGAAAAAGCTGGAGCAATTGTTATTGATAATTCAAGTCAATGGCGTATGACAAACGATGTGGATTTAATTGTACCAGAAGTTAACCAACCAGAATTTAAACGTGGTATCATTGCTAATCCTAACTGCTCAACAATTCAGTCGGTCGTGCCACTTAAAGTTTTATACGATGCTTTTGGATTAAAACGTGTAGCTTATACAACATATCAAGCAGTTTCGGGTTCAGGGGTTAAAGGTAAGAGAGACTTAGCTGAAGGTGCGAATGGTAAAGCTCCAGAAGCTTATCCACATCCTATTTATAATAATGTTTTACCACATATTGATGTTTTTTTAGAAGATGGATATACAAAAGAAGAGCAAAAAATGATTGATGAAACACGAAAAATTTTAGGACAACCTGACTTACGTGTGACTGCAACATGTGCACGTGTACCTGTTCAAGATAGTCATAGCGTAGAAATTGATGTTACTCTTGATAAAGAGGCAACAGTTCAAGAAATTAAAGATTTATTTGAAAACGATAATCGTGTTGTTTTAGTAGACAATCCTGAAAATAATGAATATCCTTTAGCTATTAATTCAACAGGTAAAGATGAAGTGTTTGTAGGTAGAATTCGTCGTGATGACTCACTTGATAATACTTTCCATGTTTGGTGTACTTCAGATAACCTACTTAAAGGTGCAGCTTTAAATGCAGTTCAAGTGTTAGAACAAGTCATTAAATTAAAAGGAGCTAGATAATATGGCACATATTTTTGAAGGTGTAGGTGTAGCGCTTGCTACTCCATTTACTAATAATGAAGTTGACTATAAAGCATTAGAACGACATGTTCAATTTTTACTTGATAATAATGTTAAAGCAATTATTGTAAACGGCACTACAGCAGAGAGCCCTACTTTAACAGAAGAAGAGAAAGAAAAAGTACTTCAAGCGGTGATTAAACAAGTTAATCATCAAGTGGCTATTATCGCTGGAACTGGTACAAATAATACAGCTAAATCTATTCAAGCTTCATTACGTGCTAAAGAATTAGGTGTAGATGGTATTATGTTAATCACACCTTACTATAATAAAACGAATCAACGTGGCTTAATTAAACATTTTGAAACCATCGCGAATGAAGTTAAGTTACCTGTTGTTTTATATAATGTACCTTCAAGAACGAATATGACAATTGATCCTGAAACAGTCGAAACATTAAGTCATAATGATTACATTGTAGCTATTAAAGATGCTACAAATGACTTTAACTATTACGAAGAAGTGAAAAAACGTATTCATCAAGATGAATTTGCTTTTTACAGTGGTAATGATGATAATGTCGTAGAATTCTATAATCGTGGAGGTAATGGCGTAATTTCTGTCATTGCTAACGTTATTCCGAAAGAATTTCAAGCACTTTATGATGCTAAACAAAATGGGAAAGAAATTGAGAAAGACTTTGAACCGATAGGTCAATTGTTAGATGCACTTTCAGTTGATGTCAACCCTATTCCAATTAAAGCTCTAACAAGTCATTTAGGATTTGGAAATTATGAATTAAGATTACCTTTATTACCACTAGAGAAAGAAAAAGCAAATGTATTAGTGAATGCTTATAAAGCATTTAAAACGGAGGAATAAAAATGAAAATTTTACTCATTGGATATGGCACAATGAATCAACGCGTTGCCAGATTAGCAGAAGAAAAAGGTCATGAGATTGTTGGTACAATTGAGCCAGAAGAACATCAACATTCACCATATAAAGCTTATCATCATATTGCAGACGCACAAAATGAAGCCGATGTAGCGATCGACTTCTCTAATCCTAATCTATTATTACCTTTATTAGATGAAGAGTTTGAATTACCTTTAGTGATTGCTACTACTGGTGAAAAAGAAAAACTGATTCAAAAATTAGAACAATTAAGCGAACGTATGCCTGTTTTCTTCAGTGCAAATATGAGTTATGGCGTCCATGCATTAACTAAAATTCTAGAAGCAGCTGTTCCCCTTTTACAAGATTATGATATTGAGTTAACTGAAGCTCATCATAATAAAAAAGTGGATGCGCCAAGTGGCACACTCGTCAAACTTTATGATGTTATTAAAGAATTACGTGAAAATGTAACGCCTGTTTACGATCGACATGAGCGAACTGAAAAACGTGAAAAAGATGAAGTCGGTATTCATTCAGTTCGTGGCGGTACAATTGTAGGCGAACATGATGTTTTATTTGCTGGCACAGATGAAACAATTACCATTTCTCATAAAGCGCAATCTAAGGACATTTTTGCAAATGGCGCAATTACAGCTGCTGAAAAATTAAACACAAAATCAAATGGTTTCTATACATTTGACAACTTATAAAATAACTTAAGGAGACTCTAAACTATGGTACAACACTTATCTGCACAAGAAATTATTCAATATATTAGTGATGCTAAAAAATCAACACCATTAAAAGTATACGTAAATGGACAATTCAATGACGTCACTTTTCCTAATACATTTAAAGTATTCGGATCTGATGATTCAAAAGTAATATTTTGTGAAGCGGATGATTGGAAAACATTTTATGAAACCAATCAATCACATATTACTGACTTAGAAATTGAAATGGACCGTCGTAATTCTGCTATTCCTTTAAAAGACTTAACTAATACAAATGCACGTATTGAACCAGGTTCATTCATTCGTGAACAAGCTATTATCGAAGACGGTGCCGTTGTGATGATGGGAGCAACAATCAATATTGGCGCTGTTGTAGGTGAAGGTACTATGATTGATATGAATGCAACATTAGGTGGTCGTGCGACAACAGGTAAAAATGTTCATGTAGGTGCCGGTGCAGTATTAGCGGGCGTTATTGAGCCACCTAGTGCTTCTCCAGTAGTAATCGAAGATAATGTATTAATTGGCGCAAACGCAGTTATTCTAGAAGGTGTAAGAGTTGGCGAAGGCGCTATTGTAGCTGCTGGTGCTATCGTGACTCAAGATGTTCCTGCTGGTGCGGTTGTAGCTGGTACACCTGCTAAAGTCATTAAACAAACATCTGAAGTTCAAGACTCTAAACGAGAAATCGTTGCAGCGTTAAGAAAATTAAATGATTAATGACAAACTTGAATAATTGAATGCTAAAGGCTGGGACAACATGTTCTCAGCCTTTACGATTAAATAAATACATAAGTTGAATAATAAATGAATAAAGGATTGATTAAGATGAGCGAATTAGAATTTGTCACACAACATAGAAGACATTTACATCAACATCCAGAATTAAGTCTTCATGAATTTGAGACAACTCAATATATTACTCGATTTTTAGATGAATTAAATGTATCTTACGAGCAACCTCTTGAAACGGGTGCTATTGCATATTTAGAAGGTAATAGTGACCATACAATTGCATTTCGGGCAGACATTGATGCCCTACCCATTTTTGAAGAAAATAATGTCGATTATCGTAGTCAAACAGATAATGTGATGCATGCTTGTGGTCACGATGGTCATACAACAGCATTGATGTTATTTGTTAAACGATGTAAGGCGATGGCTGATCAACATCAATTACCTCATAATGTCGTGTTTATCTTCCAACCAGCTGAAGAAACAGGCGGTGGCGCAAATCGCTTAATTAAAGCCGGTGCTTTTAATCAATATCCTATTGAAGCAGTATTTGGCATTCATGTAAATCCTTTCGCTGACGAAGGACAAGTCGTGATACGCGATGAAGAAATTACAGCAAGTGCCACTGAATATCGTTTTTTCTTAAAAGGATTATCTAGTCATGTAGCTGATAAAGAGCAAGGTCATTCATGTGGCGAAGCACTGATTCATGTTTTAAATCAAGTTGGTCAAATACAGCAATATCATTTAAATGGACTAAAACGTAATATTGTTCATATGGGCCACTTTAATGCAGGTGAAGCAATTAATACGGTTCCTAGTAATGGTTATTTAGAAGGAACTATTCGTACTTATGATGCCACTGATTTAAATATCGTGAAAAATCAAATGAATAAAATTGCAAAAAGTGTGAAATTATTATTCAATGTTGATTGTGAAGTCAAATTTGAAGAAGGATATCCTGCTACAATGAATAGTCCTAAACTACGTCATATCGTTGAACAATCTATTCTATCTGCTAATTTAAAAGTTATTGAAAAGCCTCTGCCATTTTTATTCGGCGAAGACTTTAGTTTTTATGGCCAACAATTAGCACCGTCTTACTTTGCTTTTGTAGGAACTCGAAATGAAGATAAAGGCTTTATCACAGGCTTACATACATCGCATTTAAATTTTGACGAAAAAGTGCTTATTGATGTTGCCAATTACTATGAACAAATATTGAACCATTATGGAAAGGAGTAAATTAAATTGACAGCAGTTTGGTCAGTTGATTCAAAAATCTTTTTAAGAAATGCAACTAAAGTAAAGAATAATCAATCAATAATGGCAGTTGTAAAAAATAATGCTTATCATTATGGATTAGAGTTTGCAGTAAGAACATTTTTAGAAGCAGGTATCCATACATTTAGTACGACTTCCTTAAAAGAAGCAGTGAGAGTTCGTAAACTTGCACCTCATGCTACAATTTTTTTAATGAATGCAGTTTATGACTTTGATACAGTTCGAAATAATAATATTCAAATGACGCTTCCCTCTTTAGAATATTATTATCAGTACAAAAGTGAATTAAAAGATATTAATGTTCACTTAGAATTTGAAAATTTACTCCATCGTTCAGGTTTCAAAAATCTTGATGAAATTAAAGAAGTACTTCATCATCATGAAAATGATAATGGAAGTGAAATGAATATCGTTGGCCTATGGACACATTTTGGATATGCAGATGAATTTGATGTTCCAGAATATGGGATTGAACGTGAAGCATGGTTAAACGTCGTTAATACATTATTAAATGAAGGATACCAATTTGAACTTATCCATGCGCAAAATAGTGCGAGTTATTATCGTGAAGGACAACAACTTCTTCCCTATCATACACATGCACGTGTAGGTATCGCTTTATATGGTTCAAGACCATATAGCAAATTAGATGAACATGAGATTGAACAAGCCTTAACCGTAAAAGGAAATGTAATTCAAGTTCGTGAAGTAAATAAAGGTGATTATTGTGGTTATAGTTTTGCATTTGAAGCAACGCATGATCATACACATCTTGCAGTTGTTGATATTGGCTATGGTGATGGTATTTTAAAAAAACGTGCAACACACGAAGCATTAATTAATGGCAAACGTTACCCTATTCGAGCATTAATGATGAGTCATATGTTTGTTGAAGTCGATGATGATGTTCATGCACAAGATGAAGTGATACTATATAATAATGATATACGCATTGATGAATACACATTCAAAGGTGTTGGCGCTAATTCAGAACAACTTAGTGCGATGAATCACGATTCTCTTATAAAGGAGTTTAGATAAAATGTCAGTTAAATATAATGATTACGGTGAATTAACAATGGCGGGTACAAGTTTGAAAACACTAGCTCAAAGTTTTGGTACGCCTACCATTGTTTATGATGAAGATGAAATTCGCAATCAAATGCGTCGATTTCATAATGCTTTTCAAAAAAGTGGATTAAAATACAATATTTCATATGCTTCTAAAGCCTTTACTTGCATTCAAATGGTAAAGTTAGTTCAAGAAGAAAACTTACAATTAGATGTCGTATCTGAAGGCGAACTTTATACAGCATTAGAGGCTAAATTTGATCCTAGTCGCATCCACTTCCATGGCAATAATAAAACGAAACGTGAAATACAATATGCTTTAGAAAGTGGCGTTGGTTACTTTGTTATTGATTCTTTAGAAGAAATTGAATTAATCAATCGCTATGCAAGTGATAGAGTTAATGTTGTCATTCGTGTGAATCCTGGCGTAGAGGCTCATACCCATGAATTTATTCAAACTGGTCAAGAAGATAGTAAATTTGGTCTTTCAATTCGACATGGTCTTGCAATTCAAGCAGTTGAAAAAGTCAAAGCATCAAAACATCTTCATTTAAAAGGAATACATTTCCATGTAGGATCACAAATTGAGGGTACTGAAGCTATGATTGAAACAGCTAAAATTGTTTTAAATTGGCTTAACGAGCATCATATCCAAGTTGAATTACTTAACTTAGGTGGCGGTTTTGGTATTAAATATGTCGAAGGTGATGTAAGCTTCCCTATTGAAGAAGGTATTGCTGAAATTACAGATGCGATTAAATCTGAATCAGAAAAATTAAACTACGACGTTCCTGAAATTGGTATTGAACCAGGACGTTCAATTGTTGGCGAAGCGGGTATTACGTTATATGAAGTTGGAACAATTAAAGACATTCCTGAAGTAAATAAATATGTTTCTATTGATGGTGGTATGAGTGATCATATTAGAACTGCTTTATATGGAGCCAAATATCAAGCATTACTTGTAAATCGTCATGAGAAGGCAGACGAAACGGTAACTATTGCCGGAAAATTATGTGAATCTGGAGATATTATTATCCGAGATGCTATGTTACCTTCTTCTGTAAAACGTGGAGATTATTTAGCCATTTTATCTACTGGCGCATACCATTACTCTATGGCATCTAATTATAATCAAATGCAAAAACCACCTGTTTTCTTCTTAAAAGATGGAAAAGCACGTGAAGTTATCAAACGTCAATCATTACGTCAATTAATAATTAATGATACAAAATAAAATAACGAGAAAGTTTATATTTACCCGTTCAAGTTGCACCATAATAAAGAAGCCAGTAAAAGAGTTTTTAAAAACTCTTTTACTGGCTATTTTTTTTGAGATTTATGTCCCAGCCTCATTTATATATAAAAAACACCCTACATCTTGGTAAGGTGTTACTAAAGTCAATTTTTGCAATCTATAAATTATAGTTTAACAACGTTTGCAGCTTGAGGACCGCGATCGCCTTCAACTACTTCAAACTCAACTGATTGACCTTCTTCTAATGATTTATAACCTTCTTGGTTAATTGCTGAGAAGTGTACGAATACGTCGTTTTCTCCTTCAACTTCGATGAAGCCAAAACCTTTTTCAGCGTTAAACCATTTAACTGTACCTTGTTTCATAATTGTGAAACCTCCAAGACTAAAATTCATTCAATATGCATTATTCGCATATTACAAAAAATACGTGTTATAAATATGTATAAATAACAAAATGCTATCAATCAATATTACAGATATTCTTTGCAATATGGAATAAAACTATTGCTTGATAACTATTATATGTTAGTTTGAACTAAATTGCAATACAATTATAGAAAATTCTCTTTTAATTAATTTTTGGTAGATTATAATAAACTTCTTTATTATTTAAAACAATAAAACTATAAAATATTTGTAAATCTTCATCACAATCTTCACAAAAATTTAAATCACAATTATTATAAAATGCATAAATATTATATTTCCCAATAACATAATTATTATAATATTTTTTACTTTTTTTAATAATTGATTGATAATCTTCTAACATTTCTTCATAGTTACTATAATGATGTTGTTCTACGATTTTTTCTGTCCAGTCGCTAAATAACCACCATCCCTCGTAGTCAGCACGAATCTTTGCAACTGTCCACATGACTAAGTCCCCTCTCAAATTAAAACTCTAATAAATATTGTAACTTTTTTTTAGACGAATTCAAGCTTAAAGACTCCGTTCTTTTAATTGAGATAAAGATGATATGTATATTAATTATTAGTTTTTTGTAGGAAAAATACGTATAATATAATGTAGAGGTGATAATGATGCAACATAAACATATACAAGTATTTGGAACTGTCCAAGGTGTAGGGTTCCGTCATCATACTGAATTAATTGCAAAAAAACTTGATATATTTGGTACTGTTCAAAATGTTGAGGATTATGTAGATATATATGCTCAAGGTGACGAGGAACAAATAAAATCATTCATTGATAAAGTGATTGCTGGTGCTGCTCCTGCATCTTCAGTTTCTGATTATAGTATTGAAGATTTAGACGTAACAAATAGATACTCAGAATTTAAAACGATTTATTAAATAAAGGAAGATGAATATTGAGATATAACCTTTCTCGGCTTCTGGGTGTTTTAGTAGGAATTCCAATAGCTATTATCTCATGGGTGACAAGTGTATTTGGATTTGATTTATCCTTTATACTTGATGCCCTAATAGGTATTGGAATGTTTTTTGTATCTTATTTTCCTACTCAAAGATTGACATCCAAAAAATATTTAAATGAAATTGGATTATCACGTAGAGACTATCGTTTTGTTAATCAACAACTCAATCAATCACATAATAAAATTCGTAATATTTTAAAATCATATATTAATATCAGATCGATTAAAGATTTTCGTCAAATTAATGATATTTATAAAATTTCTAAGTCTATTCATTTTGCTGTTAAACAGAGACCTTCATCATTTTTCAAAGTAGAAAGTTTCTTTTATTCGCATATAGATAATGCACTAAATTTAATTGATGCATATACCCGTTTATCTAAAATGCCAAAAAAATCTGCTGAAGAAAAGCAAAAATTAGAGCAAACACGTATTACTTTAGATGAGGTGAAACGTACACTTATTGCAGATTTAAAAAGACTTAATGAAGATGATTATGAGCGTTTAGATATTGAAATGGAACTTAATCGGTTACAACACAAGCGATATAAAAAATACTAATTTAAAGTTAAGATAAGAATGGAGAGAATTTTTAAATGAATCAAAAAGACCAATTTATTAACTCACATCCATTAGATGATTATATAGATCATCAAACGCATGATGTTTCAACTCAAAATGTTAAGCAAGACTTTGAACAACAATTTAACGAACAAGATTTAAAAAAAATTGATTCAATTAGTCAACAAATCAAACCACTAGATAGTGAAGGCCTATTATCTTTTGGGACACATCTACAACAGAACATGTCTCAATTTTCACATCAAATGTTAGATGAAGTTCAATCGAAAGATGTGGGTCCTATTGGTGATACTTTAAATCAATTAATGTCTAAGTTAAGAGAAGTTAATCCTGATGACTTGAATCAAGACAATCAATCTAAACTTAAACGTTTATTTAGACGAACAAAAGCTTCAATAAATGAAGTATTTTCTAGAATGCAATCTGTAAGTTCACAAGTTGATAGAATCACCATTCAATTGGATAAGCATAAAGGAAATTTAACTAAAGATATTCAGTTACTCGATCATCTTTATGAACAAAATAAAGTATATTTTGATGATGTTTCTCTATACATTGCTGCTGCACAGCGTAAAAAACAAGAAATAAATGCTAATGAATTGCCTAAATTGCGTCAACATGCAGAACAATCTGGTAATCAAATGGATATTCAAAGTGTCGCTGATATGGAGCAATTTGTTGATCGATTAGATAAAAAAATTTATGACTTACAATTATCACGTCAAATTGCAATTCAAACAGCGCCGCAAATTCGTATGATTCAAAATGTGAATCAAGCATTAGCTGAAAAAATTCAAAGTTCTATTCTCACAAGTATTCCTTTATGGAAAAATCAGATGGCTATTGCCCTCACTTTAATGAGACAAAAAAATGCTGTAACAGCTCAGCGTGCAGTTACTGATACCACAAATGATTTACTTACACGAAATGCAGCCATGTTAAAACAAAATGCAATTGAAACGGCTACTGAAAATGAACGTGGTATCGTAGATATTGAAACGCTTAAAGCGACTCAAAATGACATCATTGAAACGATTGAACAAACACTGCAAATTCAATATAATGGACGTCAAAAACGTCAACAAGCTGAAAGAGAATTATCACAACTCGAGAATGAATTAAAAGAACATTTACTTACTATGAAAAAAGAATAGATAAAATTAAAACACCGATTGCTCTCATTTAAAGAAGTAACCGGTGTTTAGTATATCTATTCCTTTTGATAAACAATATACGATTGATTTATAAACTTAGATACGATATACCCTATTATGATTGAAATGATAGCTATAGGTAACCATTCTAAAGAATATTGCTTAAGGGGTAAATGATTTATAACATTTAATTTTATTAAACCTAATGTATTTATTGTACTTACAATTGAAACAAGACTAACAATAATAATAGGTATTTGTTGCGCAATAGGTTTAGTTGGAATAAAACGCGCAAGTAAAATTAAAATAATCATAGTAATGGCTACAGGATAAATAATACTTAACACAGGAACAGACATGTTTATAACAGAATTTAATCCTAAATTAGCCAATATAAAACTGATAATTGTAAAACCTATAACATATACCTTATAACTAATTTTTGAAAATATACTATAAAAGTATTGACTCACAGATACAATAAGTCCACAAGCTGTAGTTAAACAAGCTAAAGCAACAATGATACCTAGTAAGTATTTTCCTAGAATACCAAAGCCGTTTGTAGCCATGGTAGTAAGTAAATAAGTTCCTATATTTTGATTTTTAGCCATTAGAGATGTAATCGTATTTTGACTTATTCCCATATGATTACCAATATAGCCTAAAGAAACATATATAAAAATTAATGCTAAAGCGGCAATAAATCCAGCTATAACTGTTTGTTTAAATATTTGATTGGTGTGTTTAACTCCTGTTGCTTTAATGGCATTAACCACAATCATTGAAAATGCAATTGCTGCAATTGCATCCATTGTTAAATACCCTTCAATAAAGCCGTGTGAAAAACTTTCTATATTTGAAGAATATATCTCTGGATTTCCATGAGATGAACTGTGTCCCTTATAATCTACAAATCCTTTAATAATCATGGCCAAAATTGTAATTAATAATAAAGGAGTTAATAAAGATCCAATTCGATCTACTATTTTACCAGGATTAATACATAAATATAAAACAACAATAAAATAAATAAATGTAAAAATGAATAAAGACATATTACTATTTGAATGCGTAATGGGTGTAATAGTCATTTCAAAAGACGTAGATGCAGTACGTGGTATAGCAAATAGAGGTCCAATGGTTAAATAAATAATAATGAGAAAGATAACTGAAAATCTCGGTGACAGTTTATTAAAGGCACCAATATATCCTTGTTTATCAAGTGCCCCAACGACTACTCCAAGTAATGGTAAGCCTATTCCAGTCAAACAAAAAGCTAAAATTGCTGGCCAGAAATAGGCACCACTTTCTTGTCCTAAATTAGGAGGAAAAATTAGATTACCTGCGCCAAAAAACATAGCAAATAGCGTAAAGCCGATAATCCAAGTATGTTTATTCATAGAATTGCTCCTTTTTATGTATATGTTTGCAATATTTAACATTCTAGCACAAAAAGAATTGACAAGTCTATGTATGTCACAAAAATTTGAATATTATAAATCAATATACAGTTTAATTATTAGAAAGATTTTAATAATAATTTTTTTAGCAATGGTGATAAGTGACTCGGTAAATTTTCAACACCTTCTACAAATAATGCAAATTGTCCATAAATATTATGAATGGTTTCTTCAATATCTTCAGTAATAGGATCTTGGCTTAAAAAGACATTAAATACTTCGATTCCAAATTTACGCGCCATTTCCACAGCTTCATACGTATCTAAAATACCGTCTTGAGCATAGTTATACGCTGAAGGTTCCCCATCTGAAAAGATAATTAAGAAACGTTGTTGATGACTTCTTCTTAATAAACGTTCACTTGCAATTCGTATAGCTACGCCATCTCTATTATCATCTTGAGGATGTAATGACATAATGCGTGGTCCGCTTTTTTCCATGATTGAACGATCGTAATGAACGATTTCATCAATGATATTGGGTTGTTTTCGATCATCAGAGTCAAAAGCATCTTCATTAAAAGCAAGTATCTCATGTTTAACGTTGAGTGCTTTTAATGTTTCATGAAATAATACGACGCCTTTAATCGTTTCTTCCATTTTATCAAACATACTAGCAGATACATCAATCAGTAATGTAAAAGTCGCATCGAATGTTTTACTAAGGTCTTGTTTTTTATAAAACAATTTATATTGATCATCAATAAACCAATTGGTTAAATCACGTTGAAGACGACCTTTAGTCAAATTATGACGTTCGTCAACATGTTCTCTATCGATGGTTTTCTTTATAATCTGAATTAAATCTTTAGTTTCAAATTGTACTTCATTTTTAACTTGCTGGTAGCTTGAAATATACTCTGGCTCTATATCAGGTACTTTCCATTCTATTTCGACATTTTCATTAATACCACGTAAAGCAAATGATGGATTAGAACCTATAGAACCGCCTTCATCACGATCAAGTGCATGATTAGAGCCACGTCCTTTTTTCGTCATCATATCTGTCATATCATCAGTTGAATCACCTTCACGTGCAGTGTCGTTATCACTCATAACATCACTATTTTCACCTTCATGTAATTCCATTTCAAGATAAGCGCCACCTTCAGATTTACTATCTTGAGCGTTTGTTTCAGCTTCGGCTGATGTAGTGTCAGTTTCTTCGTTTGTATTATCTTGGCCATCAACATTACTTGCATCCATACGTTTAATATCCTCGTAAGACATTTCGTGAATAGCTTCATATACTTTTCTAGGAAGATGATAATATTCATTTAACATATCATGTGATAACATTTCATCGATTTGGAACATGATACGTTGGGCAAGATACATATTATCTTCAGATGATTCATTTTGGAAAAAATCAGGTAAATATTGAAACATGTGATTTAATATGTCATCTAATTGTGGATGTATCGTGGGTATATCAAAGAAGTTTTGACTTAAAAATGCGCGCTCTAAATATAAGAAAAGTAAATCTGTATATACCGTTTTTGTTTTATAGAATTTAATTTGTGATTCCGTATAAGATAATCGAGTTTTCACTCTTAAATCAATTTGTTTAGCAGTGCTAGGTCGCTCCTCTTTAATAAAATTAAAAACGCGCATATCTTCTAGCAATCTAAAGAGTTGATGATAAAATTTAGAATGGCTAAATTCATTATCATGAAGAACTTCATTTACGATAGCTTCGTCCATCATTTTATAACCATATGCAGCGAGCATGACATCTGTTTTTAACCCTGCACTTTCAATATCTTTTGGACGATGAGACCAAAACCAACTTGTAATTAAAGTATTATTAATAGGATCATAATAAGGGAACTTTTGAATTTTTACTTTAGTTTGTTCGTTTTTCAGTAGTAAGCGCGCTAAATCTTGTAACATCATGACTTGCTTAGCATCTAGCTGCTCATCATTAAATTTTATAAAACGATCACTCATAATAATCCCTCTCTAAAAGTTTAGTTCGATTGCATTTCTGATGGCTTGCTGTTCGCGTTCATCTTCAAGTTTATCGATAATTGTACGCTGAATTGCTCTCTCTATTGGCATAACTGTAATTAAGTCACTTAAGTCAATTAACGCACGAATACTAGCTGCTTCTTCTGAAATTTGTCCTTGTTTTGACATTGTACGTAAGTCTTCATTAAATTTAATGATTTTTTTAATTATATCATCATCTTGAAGCTGGCTTTGTTGTTTAATGACATCTTTAAGAATGTCTCCTCCAATGTAATCAACTTGTATGACAATAAAGCGGTTTTTTAATGCTTCATTCATTGGTAATGTACCAACATAGCCTTCATTTATCGCAGCAATTACATTGAAACCAGGGGCTGCTTTAATTACTTCTCCAGTAAATGGATTGGTTAACTGACGTCTATAGTCTAATACGCCATTTAAAATAGGTAATGTTTCAGGTTTAGCCATATTGATTTCATCAATATATAAGATATGACCTTCTCGCATGGCTTTTATAACTGGGCCGTCAATAAAAATAATTTCTTGTTGACCTTGTTCATTTGTTTTTATTGTTTTAAAACCTAATAAGCTCTCTGCGTCTAAATCAACAGAACAGTTAACTTGATGCATCGGCGTTTGGACTACTTCACTTAAAGTTTCAGCTAATCGTGTTTTACCAGAGCCTGTAGGGCCTTTTAATAAAATATTTTTATTTAAATTAAACAATGCTTGTGCATCATTGAATACAGATTGATCTGAATTGATATAATGATTATTTGGCATTTTAATATTCTCCTTTATAAGATGAAAAAATAGACCGAGAGCGTGTATAAATGTATAGATATTGGTACATCACTCTGAGTCTTAATTTAATCGTTATCTTTTAGAAATTGAATGTATTTAAACTTCTTTAAAATAATCTTTGTAATAACCACCTACTAGACCAGAGTTATCAATGATTTGATAATATTCTTCAGTTTCATTGATGACATCATATTGCTTTCCAATAGTAAGCATATCTGATACTGTGAATTTTTTTGCATCAGTATTAACTACCATCACTTGTTTAATTGGTGTGCGTGATTTCCAATCTTCATGTAACATTGCCATTTTAAATCCTCCAATAAAATGAATTATATTATTTTTTTTCTAAAGTATATATGAAAGAGATGCCGCTACCTTCAGTAATGCGTAACGATTGAGCATCACCTTGATTTAATATTTGATAAGGAATACCAATTTCATCCAGTTCTTTTCGTGCATGTTCAAAGTCTTCAGTTGAATTTGTACTGAATTCAATTTGTTCCACAATTCCTTCTTCTTTTAATTCAACTTGTTCATTAGATTGATATAAATGAATTTCTCCACCAAGTCCACCATCTCCGATTTTAAATACCTGGACAGTTTGATCAGGAAATTCAGTAGATTCATATTCAGCATAATGCGTTAAATTAAATACATTTTTAAAGATAGAAGTTGTAACCAATAATTCGTTTACTTTAATAATTACTGGTCCCAACCCTTGAATTTGGTGAAGAGGATTAACAGCACTTTCAAAAGTAGGTGTGCCTAATCCAATACCAACATTCAGTTCATTAGAATAGATATCAAAAATTTGATGATTATCATCTTTAAAATTAAAGTGCTGATTACCGTTTAATTCAGTGATTGAACTAAATTGAATATTATTTTTTTCTAATATTTGTTGATATTCTTCTAAACCAGCATTCGATGGTGTTCTTAATCCCACGCTTGATATATGTACATTTCTATAATTAGGATTAGGAACTTCTACAAAGTGAAGTCTTGTACCAGGATTTAATTCAGCATCACCAAAACGTAATGCCTGTCTTTTTGTTGCAACATTAAGACCTAAAATATTATGAAATAAATTCTGTGTTTTTGAGAGATCACTTGTTCCAATCGTAACACTTCTTAGTCCACTCATTCATCGACACTCCCATTTATATATCTTTTCTTAAACATTATAACGTATTTTATATATGAATAATATGTTGAACGCTTAAATAAGAGTATTGTTTTTTATTATAAAATATACATAAATAAAAATATTATAAATGATTAAAGTTTGTATAATAAATAACATATATATAAGATAATATATATGTTATACCCCTCCCCTACCTTGTTTTATAAAGGTAGGGGGGTATATCATAGGTTATTTAATTGTCTAAAAACAAACTTGATAAATTATATAAAGTTCGTTTTTAACTTATTGTAGTTTTAATAATTATTATTTTTTAATAGATTCTTTTGTAATACTCTTAAGAATATTTGCTGTTTTTTGTCCAAATATAATACTTAATTTATCATTTTTATACATGTTAGCATCTGCTTTGGAAAAGTCATAAATGGATAATGAGGGATGCGCTTCTCTGCTATTTTTTATATTCTCATTATTAGAATACATTTACGTTATCTTCTTTTATTTCTATATTACATATTTATTTTTAACTAATGATAATATCGAAATATTCTAGCGTAATTTTTTTAATGCTAATATAACTAAAACTTAAAAAGAGTAGAATAAATTCATTATGAACTTATTCTACTCTTTATCAATTTATGATTAAGATTTCAATATATTTAGCGCTTTAATAAATGAAATTAAGATTCTAATAATAAGTCTTCTGGGCTCTCGATCAGCTCTTTAATTGTTTTTAAGAATCCAACTGCTTCTTTGCCATCAATAATTCTATGGTCATAGCTTAATGCAATGTACATCATTGGTCTGTTCTCGATTGTATCTTTATCAATAGCAATTGGACGAGTGATAATTGAATGCATACCTAAGATAGCAGCTTGATTACCATTAATAATTGGTGTACTCATCATAGAACCAAATACACCACCATTAGTGATTGTAAATGAACCATTTACCATATCATCTAATCCAAGTTTTTTATCACGTGCTTTTACTGCTAAATCTGCAATTGATTTTTCTAGTTCAGCAAAGTTTTTCTTATCACAATCTCTAACGAATGGTACTAATAATCCATCATCTGTTGAAACAGCAATACCAATATCATAGTATTGTTTAGTAATCATATCGTCTCCATCAATTTCAGCATTAACTTCTGGATATTTTTTGAGTGCTGCTACTGCTGCCTTAGTAAAGAATGACATAAATCCTAATTTAGTGCCGTCATGATCTTTAATAAATTGTTCTTTTTTACGTTTTCTTAATTCCATTACATTTGTCATATCAACTTCATTAAATGTTGTGAGCATTGCGGTATTATTAGATACTTCTAATAATTTTTTTGCAGCTGTTTTCTTTCTTCTAGACATTTTTTCACGAATCACTGGTTTATTAGGCGTATTAGCAGTTGATTTTTTAGATGTTTCTTGTTGTGAATTAGGTTGAGTATTTTGATTAGATTGACTTGTTTTTTGACGATTATCAACATCTTCTTTTCTTATCACATCGCTACCTTTTCCAGCTACTTCATTTAAATCAATACCATTTTTACGAGCATGACGACGTGCTGATGGCGTTGCATTCACTCTTTTATTATTGATTGATTCTGAGTCGTCATTTGAACTTGTATCGCTACCTTGTGCTTCAGTAGAAGTGCGTGGTGTTGAATGATTAGTTTCTGCAGAATCTGTTTTTATGTTTTCATTTTCAGAAGTTGAATCGTTATTTTGTGATTTGCTTGAACTACTTGTACTACCTTTACCTTCACCGACAATTGCAATAGCTTGGCCCACTTCTACAGTGTCGCCTTCAGATGCAAGTTGTTCTTGAAGTATACCATCTTCTTCAGATACAACTTCAACATTCACTTTGTCAGTTTCTAATTCAAGAATAGCGTCTCCTTTTTCAACATTATCCCCTATGTTTTTTAGCCACTCTGCAACTGTACCTTCTGTAATTGATTCTGCTAATTCTGGAACTTTTACCTCTGCCATTATATTTCCCCCTAGTTATTTTTGACACTATTTTCAATAATTTTATGTTGAACAAGTTTGTGAATTTCTCCATCACCTTCGGCAGGTGCTGCACGTTGTATTCTACCCTGATAACTTAAATTATATTGATGTCCAACAATAGATTTAAGATATGGGTAAACAAATAACCATGCGCCTTGGTTTTTAGGTTCTTCTTGAACCCAAGCAACAGATTCTAAATTTGGTAATTCTTCTAAAGCTTTTTTAATGTCTTCCTCTGGGAAAGGATATAATCTTTCCACAGCAATAAGTTGTATATTTTCATTAGGTTCTTTTGCTAATGTTTCTTTTAAATCAATAAACATTTTTCCAGAAGCTAAAATGACTTTTGTTACTTTAGCTTTTTGAGCATCTTCAACAATAATTGGTTTGAAACTGCCAGTTGTAAATTCACTAATTGGCTTAGCCACTGTTTTATTTCTTAACAAACTCTTAGGTGACATCACAATTAATGGTCTCATCGCTTCAGTATTTAAACTTTTAGCTTGTGCACGTAATAAATGGAAGTAGTTACTAGAACTTGATAGATTGACCACTGTACTATTATTTTCAGCCGCCAGTTGTAAGAATCTTTCTAAACGTGCTGATGAATGTTCAGGACCTTGACCTTCAAAAGCGTGTGGTAAGAATAAAGTTAGACCACTACGCTCGCCCCATTTGGCTCTGGCAGATGACATAAAATTATCAAAAATCATTTGTGCCATATTTGAAAAATCTCCATATTGGGCTTCCCAAATATTCATACTATTTTTATTTTCAACATTATATCCATATTCAAAGCCTACGACTGCAGCTTCTGATAATGGACTGTTATGCACTTCAAATGTTGCTTTTTGATTTGGTACATGGTGAAGCGGTGTATACGTATTGCCATTGTCTTCATCATGTAGTACAGCATGTCTGTGACTGAATGTGCCACGTTCACTATCTTGACCTGTCAAACGAATTGATATGCCATCTTGAACAATTGTTGCAAAAGCTAATTGTTCTGCTTGAGCCCAATCAACTAGGCCATTTTCATTTTCAAAAGGTTCTCTACGTTTTTCTAATACTTTATTTAATTTTCTAAATACCTGGAAATCTTCAGGATAGTTCAACATTGCATCATTAATTTCTTTCAAATGTTCAAAGCTAAACTCTTTTTTATCACTTTGTAAAGGTAACTGAAGCGATTCAGGTTTATTCATTACAGTACTATTCATTTTATCTGATTTATCAATTTTATCTTGAGCAGTACGCATTTCTTTTTGTACAGAATCAATGATTTCAGACATTTGTTCTTTCGTTAAAATACCTTCATCTACAAGTTTATTTCCATAAATCACTTCAACTGAATCATGCTGTCTAATATTGTGATATAACGTTGGATTTGTAATAGATGGTTCATCCATCTCGTTATGTCCATATCGACGATAACCTACTAAATCAATGACAAAGTCTTTATGGAATTCTTTTCTAAATTCCATAGCAATATCAATTGCTTCAATTGTCGCTTCTACATCATCTGCATTCA
>NZ_KV813753.1:204519-286230 GCF_001813735.1 Staphylococcus sp. HMSC068C09 | reverse complement strand
TCGCTTCTACATCATCTGCATTCACATGAAGAATAGGTACATCGTACCCCTTAGCGATATCTGATGAATACGTTGTAGAACGACCATCAATAGGTTCAGTTGTAAAACCAATTCGGTTATTTGTAATTATATGTAGTGCTCCGCCAGTTGAATAACCATTTAAATTACTTAAATTCATTGTTTCAAAATTGATACCTTGACCAGGATATGCAGCATCTCCATGAATAATAATTGGCATACCGTGATGGAAATCTGTAGTTGGTCCACCCGCATGATGTGTATCATCTTGAGCAGCACGTGTTTTTCCTATAACTACAGGTGCTACAATTTCTAGGTGACTTGGATTGTTTGCTAAAGAAATACATTGTTCAATACCATATGAAGAAGTAGTTTTAACGCCACCTAAGTGATATTTAACGTCTCCTGTCCAACCAGCAGTAAGTTTTAAACTGCCATCTTCAGGTAAGAATTTCATTGGATCCGTGTGCATAAATTCTGAGATCATCATTTCATAAGGTTTTTCTAATACATGTGTTAAAACATTGAGACGTCCCCTATGTGCCATTCCAATTTGAATATTCTGAATGTCCTCTTGAGCAGCACGCTTCAATGTATGTTGTAACATTGGCACTAATGTATCTACACCTTCAATTGAGAAACGTTTTGCTCCAACAAAATTCTTATGTAGATATTTTTCAAAACCTTCAACATGAGCAAGTGTTTTAAATAAGTTAATTTTTTCATCACTATTAATGGTAGCTTTATAAGGTGTTTCAATACGACGTTTTAACCAAGTACGTTCTTTATTATTGTTAATATGATTGTACTCAAACGCAATAGAGCCTTTATAACGCTTTTCCATACGCTTTAACGCTTCATAAGCATTATCGTATATATCACTAAAGTGATCTGATACGATACCAGATGAAATATTTTTTAATGTCTCTTTATTTAAATTAAAATCTTCAATTTCTAATTTTGGGATATGCGTTCTTTTAGGCGCATTTACAGGATAAATATCAGCCTTTAGATGACCATATTGTCTAATATTATCAATTAATCGCATGACACGTTTGATTGTGCTATCATCTGCTGAAGTACCACTCCCATCTGTGGTAAACTTAGCTTTAACTTGTGCTTCGCCATTTTTTATTGTACTAAAAAGCACTTGTAAATCATCTGAGACAGAAGTTGGGTCTTGAAGATAATCATCATATAAATCGAGCATAAGACCCAAATTTGCCCCAAAATTTACTGGAGCTTCTGTAACATCCCTTTTATCCTTTGCCATATTATACCCTCCACAAAATAGTTAAACCGCTTACAAAACCATCATAGCACTATTTTAACTATTGATAAAGACTATTGACTGAATATTATGTAAAAAGAAAAAATTCAATAAAGATAAACTTTTTTAATTTTATATTAATAAAAAAACACAGATGATAATCATCTGTGTTTTTATTTAAAATTGATTTTGAATGTTGTGAATTTATTAAGTTCACTATCTACAGAAATGTAACCTCCATATTGACTCACAATCTTTTCGGCAATTGAAAGCCCTAAGCCATTACCACCTTGGCTTCTTGCTCTAGATTTATCTACTCTATAGAAACGATCGAAAATAAATTCTTGATCTTCTTTTGGTATGCCTAAGCCATGATCGGTAATTTCAATACTTATTTGTTTATTACGCAATTGTGTTTTAATACATATATGCTTTCTCTCTTTATCATATTTCATAGCATTGTCTATAAAAATTAAGATTAATTGTTCAAATTGATGACGATTAATTTGTAAAACTAAAGGTTTTTGTTCTAATTCAATCTCAAATAGATAATCTGGATGCAATTGTTGAAGTGCCTTAATTCGTGATTGAATTTCTTCATTGATATCAACGTCCTCTTTTTCTAAGGATTGCATATTTACTTTATCTTTGGTTAATAATAATAATTCTTCTACTAGCTTTGTAATTCGATTCATTTCTTCTAGTGAAATATTTAAAGACTCTTCTAAAATAGCAGGATCTTTCTTACCCCAGCGTTTAATTAAATTTAAATGGCCTTGAATGATTTGAAGTGGTGTTCTTAACTCATGAGAAGCATCTTCAACAAATTGTCTTTGTTGATTAAAAGAGGCTTCAATTTGATACATCATTTCGTTGAAAGTTTCTATTAAATTGTCTGTTTCTTCATAACTTGTATCAAGTTCTAATTTATTTTGAAAACCATCGCGTCGTATTTGATTCATTTTATTAGACATTGTTACTAGCGGTTTTGTAATATTTTTAGAAATGAAATAGCTAATACATGCAGTAATCACTGTAGCAAGTAGACCAAAAACAACAGCAATAATATAAAGTGATTTTACTAAGTTGTTATAATGCTCAAGAGAATGAATGAGTACGCTATAACCTTTAAAGTTTGGACTATGAAGTGGTTCAGTAATAACTAAATACTCTTTTCCATTATTTCGCATTACTTGAATTCGATCGGTCTTTTGTAAATTATTATTAGGTATAAACTGAATCGTACTTTCATTAGATGATTTCATTATTCTTTGACCTGTATGATTGTAAATAATGACTTCTTCATAATTTTCTAATGAAGCACTTAAATCTAATATCGATATATTATTAATCGGACGCGTTTGAATTAAATTGACAATATCACTTAAACTATGTTCTGCTTCATCCACTTCTCCTTCTCTTAAAGTATCTTTTAAGAAGAATATAATAATAAGACAAAATAAAATAATTGTCGTAAACATAATCAATGTAGTGATAGTCATCCATTTATATTGTAATGTATGATTTTTCATTATCGAATCACGTATCCTACACCACGAACAGTTTCAATGACTTTTTCTTTATTGAAAGGTTTCAATTTATTTCTTAAATATCTGATGTATACATCAACCACATTCGTTTCTACTTCACTATTATATCCCCATACATGATTTAAAATTTGTTCACGTTGTAGTACGTGATTGCGATTCGTTGCTAATAGATACAATAAATCATATTCAGTTTTAGTAAAATCTAATTGCTTACCATCAACAGTTACTTTAAATGCATCAATATCTATTCTGATACCATTAATATCGATAATATCCTTATGAGGCTGACGACGTAATATAGCACGAATTCTTGCAAAAAGCTCCTCAATTTCAAAGGGCTTTACTATATAGTCATCTGCACCATAATCTAATCCAGTCACTTTATCGTAAGTATCACTTTTAGCAGTGATGATAATAATTGGTGTTGATTGCACTTGGCGTACACGTCTACAAATTTCTAGGCCATTTATATTTGGTAACATTAAATCTAAAATAATCAAATCAAAATCGTTATTTAATGCTTTTTCTAAACCAGGTTCCCCATCATATTCGATGTCCACCTTATAACCCTCATGTGTTAATTCTAATTCAAGAAATCTGGCTAAATTTTGTTCATCTTCGACGATTAAAATATTAGTCATTTTTTCAGACACCTCTTTTTTAATAAACGTATGACTTCTCATAACATAACCAATATTCTATCACAAAAATTATTTGTTAATAGAATGAATAAAATAAAAGTAAGATTTTAATTGACAATCGTTATCAATAAGTTATAATATTAATTGAAAATGATTATCAATTAAATCTAAGTTTCCCCCATAATTTAAAATACTTAGAATTATAATCATTTTCAAGCCATTCCCCCCTTAATTTATATGTCCGTAAATACTAATAAACGTTCGTTTTAAAACGAGACGTAAATAATAAATAAGTGCGCCAAATAAGGCGCACTTATTTATTATTTATAAGGTTGTAGGCTCATGTAATCCTTTTAATACTAAAGTTGAAAGAACGATACAGAAAGCACCTCCAATGATTCCTGCAATAATATCAGTTGGATAATGCACGCCTAAATAAACTCTTGAAATAGAAATGAGTAAAATAAGTGCCGCACATAGTCCAATAATGACGCCTTTTGTACTTCCTGATGCTCTACGCTGAGCAATATACATTGCACTTCCAAAAAATGAAGTCGAACCCATTGCATGTCCACTAGGAAAACTAAATCCAGAAATATCAATTAAACGTAGTAATGTTGGACGTTCACGATCAAAAATATTTTTTAGTAAGGGATTTAATATACTTGATAGTGACATTGTGATAACAAAAAATAAAGCTTCAATTTTGTAACGTTTAAGCATTAAATAAGCAACAAGCATTAATGACAAACAAACCATTGCCCATACTTCTCCAATTTTTGTTGCACCTAATAAAATAGATGTAGTAATAAAACTCTCCGATGCATAAATAAATTCATATACTTCATTATCAATCCATTTGCCTAAACGTGATTCATGGAAAAATGCAATGATGCCAAAGATTAATGTAAAAACAATGAGCAATGTAATGCGTTTCGTTCTATTCATCAATTGGTCCTCCTATATTAAAGCGCGTCGTTCAAGATTTTATTAAATAAGTCTTCTTTAGTATAACTTTCTTTATAAGATTCCATTTGATGAGTAATATCAGTACGGTGAGATTCAATTTGTTTTAATTGTTCGAGTAATTTGAATTGTGTAAGTTGATCTTCTGGAATCATTTTTCCATATCCTTTGGATTCAAAATATTTAGCATTGTCAATTTGATCCCCTCTAGATTGATCAAGTCCTAGTGGTATGAGCAACATTGGGATTCTTAAAGTCAAGAATTCATAGATAGCATTAGAACCTGCACGACTTACGACTGTGTCTGTAATAGATAATAAATGCGTTAATTCTTCTTTAACAAATTCATATTGAATATATCCTTTTTGTTTATAAGACTCATCTACTAATCCATGCCCTGTTAAATGAATGATTTGATAATCATGTAGTAAAGCTTCAAGATTTTCTCTAATAATATCATTTAATTTTTTACTACCTAGGCTACCACCCATAACAAGTAATACTTTTTTATCTGAATCAAACCCTGTTATTTCATAACCTTTTTGTTGATTACCTTCTTTTAAATCTTCTCTAATGGTTGCCCCTACAAAATCAGCTTTATCTTTAGGTAGATATTTAAGTGTATCTTCAAATGTTGTATATATTTTTTTTGAAAATTTTAAAGATATTTTGTTTGCTAAACCAGGAGTTAAATCTGATTCATGAATAATAGTAGGAATATTCAATGAACGTGCTGCTATAACAACAGGAACAGAAACAAATCCCCCCTTAGAAAATAATAAATCAGGCTTTTCTTTTTTTAGAACGCGACGGGCATCTAAGATACCTTTTAATACTTTAAAAACATCTTTTGCATTTTCAAATGATAAATAACGACGTAATTTACCACTTGAAATTGGGTAATATTTAATATTCGAAAGTTGTGATTCAATCATTTCTCGTTCAATTCCGTTTTTAGAACCAATATAAAAAACTTGATGTCCTTTTTCTAATGCAGTTGGAATTAAACTTAAGTTCACAGACACATGGCCTACTGTGCCGCCTCCGGTAAACGCAATTTTAGACATGATTATTAACCTCTATTCTTATATGTTTTTATAATATGCATAGAATGGTGCGCCTCTATCGAATGGATGATAGTCAATTTTTGTTTCTCCTACTTTTTGGAAACCAAATTTCTCGAATAAACCTTGAGCGGGTTTATTTAATGCAAAAGTATCTGTCAGAATCACATGGATATGATGTTCTTCTGCTAATTTAACTGCAAAATCAAATAATTGAGTTGCTGCACCTTTATAATCTTTAGAACCAGCTAATCTATGAATAACATAAGCGTTATTTCTATCAACTGGCCATTCTAAATCATCATACCACTCTGATTGTTGTTGGTCGACAACAATAAATCCATAAATAGTGTTATTTTCTTCTAAAACATATAACGTCTCTGTATCAATATCTTCCTTAAAATGTTCAGTAGCTGGGTATTTATCGTCCCACTGATTATTCCCAAATGATTTCATTAAATCTTTTGCTTCTGACACTAATGTTTCGATTTGATTAATATCTTCATGTTTACCTAGTCTAATCATATAATAGTTATTCCTTTCTATTTTATTAATTTTAATAATTTGTCTAAGACTGTGTCTTCTTTATTTGATTTTTCAACTAATAATTGAGTGAATTTTTCATTTGTTTTGGTGTCAAATTTTCCCGTTTCAGATAGTTGATTATCTGATTGGAATAGTTTAATAGCATTAGCTAATTGATTATCAAATTGGTTTGATTCATCTCCGTTATAATAACCTAAAGCATCTAAACCAATTTTTATCGATTTAACGTTTTTATTATTATCGCCAACAGAATATGTTTTATCAGACGGAATAACACTTAATGATTGATACTTAGGAGAATCAATTGTAACATCTGGTCTAATACCTTTTCCATGAATATAATGATCATCAGGTGTTAACCATTTCATTTGTGTATATTTTAATAATGACCCATCTTTAAGTTCTCGTGTGGTTTGAACGATTCCTTTACCAAATGTTTTTGAACCATACACTTTAGCTTTATGGTGATCTTTCATTGCCCCTGTAAAGACCTCTGACGCACTTGCGGAACCTTCATTTACTAAAATACTCACTTTCATATCTTTAACATCTTTTAAAGCATCATTTGAAGTTTTAATTGCTTCTTTATCATTGCCTTTTTCAAGTTGAACAACAGTTTGACCTTTATCAATAAAAATATTAGCCATTTTAACTGCTTCATCTAATAATCCCCCTGGATTATTACGCAAGTCTAAGATGATATTTCGAACACCAGCATCATGAGCTTTTATAATTGCAGATTTTAATTCACCCGCAGTATTTTGTTGGAATTTAGTAATCGTAAATACAGCTATGTTACCTTTTTTCTTATACTCCACACTTTTGACATGAATTTTACCACGTTTAATATTAATATCTTTTTCTTCAGAACCGCGTTTAATAGTTAACCTAACATTTGTGCCTTCTTTACCTCTTACCACTTTAACAACTTGATCTAAAGGTTTACCTACTACAGACTTACCATTAACTTTTGTGACAACATCTTTAGGTTGAAGGCCAGCTTTTTCAGCAGGAGAATCTTTCATAGGACTTGTAATCATAATATCTTTATTTTTCTTTTGCATTTCTGCACCAATACCTACAAAATCTCCAGATACATCTTCATTAAAGCTCTTTGTTTCAGACTTTGTCATGTATTCAGAATATGGGTCTTTTAATTCTTTTACCATACCATTAATTGCAGCTTCAGAAAGTTTACTTGAGTTTTGTTTTTTGTAATAGTCTGTATCTAACGTTTTATATGCAAATTCTATTTTTTTCATTTCTTGACGCTCTTCTTTAGTTAAACCACTTAACTTATGACTGATTCCTATCGTTGCAAATACAGCTATAATTGTTGTAATGATAATAACACTTAATAAAATTAAGATAAACTGCCATATTTTCAAATGCATCTTTTTTTTAGGAGATGCATGTCTTTTTTCATCTGATTGTCCGTCATGGTGCTCCTCAGAATGATTATTCATAAAATCACTTCCTCTAATTACATCTTGTCTCTTATCATTTTATATAAAGACATACCTAGTATGTCTTTATTTTTAAGCAAACGCAAATTATAAGAAATTGTATTCTTAATTAGATAAAAATAAAAAGAGTGGCATATAAATCTAAAATTAAGATTTTATAACACCACTCCATATCATATTTAGACATAAAATGAATTTAAATTAGAATTTTAACCATTCTGTATATTCTTCATATAAATCATCAAATACGGACATAGGTAACGTAATGTCACTTTGCATTTCGATATAGTCTGATAATACGTTGAAGTCACTTTCATGTTTTGGAAACGATAAGTCATTGAAAATGTCTTCGGCTAATTCACCTTTATCATCTTTACGTCCTCTAGCCGTTAAGGCAAATTGATAAAATGAATGATCTTTCATTAGCTCATTGTCACATCGACAACTTTAGTTTCGCCTTTAATAACAGCTTTAACATCATCGAGTGAAATAGATTCTGTTTGATCAGAATTTGTAATAATAATAGGTGAAATAACTGATTTGGCATTATTTCTAATAAATTCTAAATCGAATTTGAGTAAAGGGTCGCCTACTTGTACTGTGTCACCACTGCTAACCAGTACATTAAATCCTTCTCCGTCTAACTGAACAGTATCTAATCCAATGTGTACTAAAATTTCAAGACCATTTTTAGTTTTTAAACCAATTGCATGTTTTGTTGGAAAAACATTATCAACTTTTCCAGCAACTGGGGAAACTACCTCACCTTCAGTAGGATTAATACCGAAACCTTCACCCATCATTTTTTGGGCAAATACAGGATCTGGTATATCTTCAATTTTGACATATTCACCTGTTAATGGTGCATATAGTTGAGTTTCCTTATTGACTTCTTTATCTTTACCAAATAATTTTTTAAACATTATTCATCGCTCCTATTTATTAAAATGTTGTATCAAATCGCCATATCCTAATTCTTCTAATTTTTCGTATGGAATAAATTGAATAGCTGCAGAATTAATACAATAACGCAATCCGCCACTTTCTTTTGGGCCATCATTGAATACGTGACCTAAATGACTGTTAGCATCTTCTGATCTAACTTCAGTTCGAATCATACCAAATGATTTATCTACGAGTTCAACAATTTCATCATCGTCTAATGCTTTTGAGAAACTTGGCCAACCACAATCAGATTCAAATTTCTCTTCAGAAGTAAATAAAGGCTTACCAGAAATTTTATCTACGTATATTCCTTTGTCAAAATGATTCCAATATTCATTTTGAAAAGGAGGTTCTGTACCATTTTCTTGAGTAACGAGATACTCCATATCATTTAATTCGCTTTTATCTTTTTTAATCATTTTGAGACCCCCAATGTGATTCTATAAATGCTTTTCTACCAGAACCGCGTTGATATTGCTCATAATGCATAGGATTTTTTTTATAATAGTCTTGATGGTAATCTTCCGCTGGATAAAAGTTTTTGTAAGGAAGAACTGGTGTGATGATTGGTTTTTTAAAAATACCTTCTTCATTTAGTTGTTGGATTTTTAATTCAGCAGCTTTTTTTTGTTGTTCATCATGATAAAATATTGCTGGTTCATAGCTTTCGCCTCTATCAAAAAATTGCCCTTTATTATCTGTCGGGTCAAATAGTTTAAAGTAAACATCCAAAATATTTTCAAATGACGTAATATCTGGATTATAAGTAATTTGAACTGCTTCTCTATGACCAGTTTGATTTGAACATACTTGTTCATACGTTGGATTTTCTATATTTCCGCCACTATAACCTGATACGACATCTTCAATACCTGGGTAAGATGTAAAAGGTTTAACCATACACCAGAAACATCCTCCTGCTAAAGTTGCATATGCCATTATATTACCTCCTCTATCTTTCTTTAAATTTACGATATAATGATATGAAATTAAAGTAATTAACTCAGAGATCAATAACTTAAGTCACCTATTATTATCTATTATCCTCTAACTACGACAAGACCGATAGCGCCTTGACCAGTGTGTGTAGAAATGACTGGTGTCGTTACATTAACATCATAATTTTGTTGTCCAAATGCTTCATTAAATTGATGTTTTACTTTTTCAATGAATTCAATCGTATTTGCATGTGCAATACCAATCGATTGAATAGTATGATTTTCAATAAATTTAGCAATTTCTTTTTTTAGATATTGAATACTAGAGTTTTGTGTACGAGAATTATGTACGATTTCTAAATATCCCTCTCTAAGTGTTCCTATCGGTTTTATTTTCATAATATTTCCGATTAAACCTTTTGTTTTACTGATGCGTCCACCTTTAATTAATTGATTGAGTTGGCCAATAACAACAAATAGTTTAATATTTTTCTGCAATTCTGAAATATGTTTAATAATTTCTGCACTTGAAAGATTAGTGTTTACAAGTTCTACTAAACGTTGAATTTGGTATGCTAATCCAAAAGAAATTGATTTTGAATCAATCACATTTACTTTTGCTTCAATCATATTGCTCGCTTGTAAAGCAGTCTGATATGTTCCACTTAATCCTGAAGACATATGAATGCTAAAGATTTCTACATCGTCATTGTCTTTATCAAGTTGTTCATATAATTCAATAAATTTACCAATTGATGGCTGACTCGTTTTAACGTCAGCGTCTTCTTCAATACGTTTAATGTACTCCTCGGATGAGATATCTACTTGATCTACAAATGATTCTTTATCAATGGTTAAATTTAATGGAACAACATGGATGTTATGTTGATTTAAATATTCAGCTGATAAATCTGAGGTAGAGTCTGTAACGATTACTTGTTTAGTCATAATTTCTCCTGTTAATTTATTTTATTTTCGTACTAAATGTAAAAAGGTATGTGGAATAGTATTTTTTCCATCAAGTTGACCCTCTTCAGAAGATACAACCGTCCAATCTTCAAATGTATAGGGAGGGAAAAATGTATCACCTTGATGTTTTCCATCTACTACAGTGATATACATATCGTCAACTTTATCAATCATTACTTCATATAATGTTTGGCCACCAAAAATAAATACATGACCCTCTAAGTTGTAGATATCATCAATTGTGTGAATCACTTCAACGCCATCAGGTTTAAAATTGTTATCACGAGTTAAAACTACATTTTTTCTATTTGGTAATGGTTTGCCAATGGACTCAAATGTTTTTCTACCCATTACAAGTGTATGGCCAGTTGAGAGTTGTTTTACATGTTTTAAATCATTTGGAATATGCCATGGTAGAGCATTTTTATAACTAATGACACGTTGTTGATCATGTGCCACTAAAATTGATAAGGTCATTTATCATATCCCCTTTTAGTTTATTTTTAATTAAAGATAGATTACACAGCAATGGGCGCTTTAATTGCTGGATGAGATTGATAGTCTACAAGTTCTAAATCTTCATAATTAATATCAAAGATTGAGTGTTCAGAATTTATTTTTAATGTAGGAGGTGCAAAACCTTCTCTAGAAAGTTGAGTCTTAATTGCCTCTATGTGATTAGAATAAATATGTGCATCTCCAAAAGTATGAATGAATTCTCCAACTTCTAAGTTACATTCTTTAGCAATTAAATGCGTAAGTAATGCATAACTTGCAATATTAAAAGGCACACCTAGGAAAATATCTGCACTACGTTGATAAAGTTGACAACTTAATTTGCCATCTTGTACGTAGAACTGAAACATTGTATGACATGGTGGTAATGCCATAGTATCAATTTCAGTGGGATTCCATGCTGAAACTATGTGTCTTCTCGAATTAGGGTTTGTCTTAATTTGCTGAATAACTGTTTTAAGCTGATCGAAATGATTACCATATTGATCTACCCAATCACGCCATTGCTTTCCATAGACATTTCCTAAATCACCATATTTTTTAGCAAAAGTATCATCATTCAACACTTTCTCTTTAAATTTTTTCATTTCCTGTTGATACATTTTATTGAAATTTTCATCTTCTTGAGAACGATGTCCAAAATTTGTCATATCTGGACCATGATAATCTTCAGATTGAATATATTTTTCAAAAGCCCATTCATTCCAAATATTATTATTATATTTTAATAAATACTGAATATTAGTATCTCCTTTTATAAACCACAATAACTCAGTAGCAATAAGTTTGAAAGATATTTTTTTGTAGTGAGTAAAGGGAATCCCTTCGTTAAATCGAAGCGGATTTGATGTCCAAATTTAGAAATGGTACCTGTATGTGTTCTATCATCACGTTGATTACCAATTTCTAAAATGTCATTACATAAATCGTGATACGCCGAATCAAAAGGATTGAGCATATGTACATCTCTCCTAAATTTTATATTAATTATCATTATACTAGAAAATAGAAAGATATTGAATGAATTATATTATTTCAAAACATTTTTATATTTAAAAATCTTCAATAATAAATTATCAAACTGAGATAATTTATTATTGGAGATGCATATTAAGATAGATTAATTTAATATAATCATATTAACAATTTTCGTCGAAAGCATCTTTAATATCCATACAAATATCTTGAATATCTCTACCTTCAATATGTTCACGCGGAATAAAATGCTTTAATTCTGTACCTTTAAATAAAGCATACGAAGGGCTTGAAGGTACTTGTTGGATATAATCGCGCATTGTTTGCGTTGCTTCTTTATCTTGTCCAGCGAATACTGTGACTTTATGTGTTGGCTTTTTATCATTTTGATCAGCAACTGCTACAGCAGCAGGTCTCGCTAAACCAGCAGCACAACCACATGTAGAATTAATAACAACAAATGTTGTTTCGTCATCTTTAACATTGTTCATATAGTTTGATACATCTTCACTTGATTCTAAACTTGTAAAACCATTATCAGTTAATTCAGAACGCATTTGTTGTGCTAGTTCATGCATATATTGTTCATACGGATTCATATAAAAAACTCCTTTAATGTTTATTACGATTAGCAATTTGTTTCCATACGGAACCTAATGCTTCATCGCCATTTTCAATTCTAGAAATTGCCATTTTCACTTGAAGTTTTACTTCGTAAGCATTGTCGTTTGCATGCGCTCTTAGAGATGCTAGTTGCGCTTCGCCACCTTCTTCAAATAAAAACATTGCAGCTCTCCAACGAACAATTTTTTGTGGATCATCAAGTGCTTTTTCCATTTCTGGCAAAGCTTCTTTATAACCTAAATCACTGATACAGTCTCCAGCTGTACGTCGAATAGCTGGATGCTGATCATTTAATCCTTTATACAAATATGGCAATATTTCTTTACTTTCAATCATACCAAATAAAACAATCGCTTGACGTCTTAATGGTAACTTATTTTCATTTAGGGCTTGCTCTAAGAGTGGAATATCCTCAAGTGTTGGTGTTGGGAATTCTGTTAACATTCTGAGACGTACTTTCCAGTCTGATTCATTCAAGTACTCCTCGTATGAAACATGTTGATAAAAATGAGATGTACTTTTCGTTTGTGTAGATAAAGCTTGAACGACTAATTGTTCCAATCGACTTTTTGGATATAATGCAATGATTTCTTCATAAACTTCTTCCATAACTAGAGAAAGTTCTCCATAACGTAAACCAAGCTCTTTCCATTTTCTAAGAAAAATAACATTATCATCATCTTCTTGTGCTTTAAGCATACTATTAATAAAGATATCAGGTAGTTGTTTACGTACTTCTTCATGAGCATTTGTTAATTTAATTTGATATGGGATATTTTTAAAAGTGAGTATCTCTGCTTTCACTTCTCCATAGTGTTCATCAAACTGAGATGATTGACTAATAGTTTCCTCTTTTTGAAGTGACGCAGTAATTTGAGGTAATACCTCTTCCCAATTTGCTTTCGGATACTTATCAATAGCTAAAAAGTCAATTACATGAAATATAGATTTAACATCTTTAATTTGTAATAAGTCATTAATAAAATCAGGTTGAGATGTTTTGACTTCTGTATATGTGTTCGACTGATTATCAGCACGCTTTTCACTTAAAACGATTTTCATTGTATTTGGGCTTGGTGTTGGTTCAATTTTTAATATTTCCACTACTGTTCCTCCTAAAATTAAAATGTGTCTTCAATTTTAGGTACAAGATCATCCCAATTGGCATATTCCTCTTTATCTACTGAAATAAAATCCATGACATAAAAAACTGACTTTACTCCTTCGATATCAAATAATCGATTAATAAAATCAGGTTGCCCATCTTGAGCAGATGTATACGTATTTGATTGATTATCTTTACGTTTTTCACTTAAATTAATTTTAATCGTATTATAATTTGGTGTGTCTTCAATTGACTTTATATGCATAAAATTCCCTCCTATTGAAGTTCATTGCCTAATTGCTTAATTTGCTTACCTATTGAACATTCAGAAATACAAAAATGATGTGCTTGTGTTTTTCCTTCTGTTTTTCTAATGTGTGTTTTCAGTAAACATTTATCACAATAAGTATTCATTAATTCATCAATTTTTTCTATTGCATTTTGTTCGGAATGTGTAAGTATAACTTTCACTCCTTATACTTAATTTTATAAATATGGAGTTATTATAACTTATATGATGATCATTTTAAAATAATCGATTTTATTTTTTATTATTTATAATATGAATTGATTAATGAGTATTGAATTTGAATTACTTTTACTATAAAATATTAAAGTTGCTTAGCGGTTTCTAAACACCCGCATTATCAAAATTTAGGAGGAATAAATGATGTATAATGAATTTTTTGGTATTGCTACTTTTTTTATAACATTTATTGTAATGGTTTTAATGTATCGTTGTTTTGGTAAACAAGGTCTTATCGCTTGGGTAGCTATCGGTACAATTATTGCTAATATCCAAGTCATCAAAACGGTTGATATTTTTGGTATCTCAGCAACTTTAGGTAATGTAATGTTTGCCTCTATCTACCTAGCTACAGATATTTTAAATGATATTTATGGACGAAAAGTTGCTAAACGTGCTGTATGGTTAGGCTTCTCATCAACTCTTGTTATGATAATTGTAATGCAAATGTCATTACATTTTATACCCGCACCAGAAGATATATCTCAAAAAGCATTATCTACGATTTTTGATTTAGTGCCGAGAATTGCTTTAGGTTCAATTATTGCTTATATTATAGGGCAACATGTAGATGTGTTCATCTTTTCAATGATAAAAAAAGTTTTCCAATCAGATAAAACATTTATTATTAGAGCTTATGGAAGTACGGTATTAAGTTCAATTATTGATACTGCATTATTTGTAACTATCGCATTTATCGGTACATTGCCTGCAAGTGTTGTATTTGAAATCTTTATTACTACGTATGTTTTAAAATTAGTCTCAACGATTTTCAATGTTCCATTTGGTTATATTGCGAAGTCTTTCTATCGAAAAGGAAAAATTCAAAAATTAGACGAAGGTTATTAAAACAATCATACATGCATATTGTTTAGGTTTACTAAGCAATATGCTATTTTTAAATAGACAAATAGTGTTTAATTAATGCTTAAACTAGAGGTGTTTTTAATGGCTAAAATATTTTTTGATGCTGCGACGAGTGGCAATCCGGGACGTAGTACGTGTGGGATAGTAATTAAAGAAAATGATATTAAATATACGTATACACATGATTTAGGAGAATTGGACAACCATAGTGCTGAATGGTCTGCATTCATTCATGCATTAGAACATGCTCGTGAATTAAATGTTTCAAATGCTTTATTGCATACAGATTCTAAATTGATAGAAGATAGCGTGAATCAAGGTTATGTAAAAAATGCGCGTTTCAAACCATTTTTTGAAAATATGGAGATTTTAGAAGCAAGTTTTGATTTGCTATTTGTAAAATGGGTTCCAAGAGATAAAAATAAAGAAGCAAATCAATTAGCACAACAAGCTCTATACAAATTAATTAAGAATAAACAATAATAATGTAAAAAAGAAGATAAAAGAATTTATGTTGAATTCTTTTATCTTCTTTTTTTATCTGTTTTACATTAAAATTTTTGAAGCAAGATATTTACCAGAGACATAAAGTTCGTGTTCATTACAAATTGAAAGAATATGATTCAATGAATGTGTATATTCCATTTCTTTATATAATACAGTTGTATCGATAGGCACATCCGTATAGATTTCCGCTAATTGTTTGGATAAAATCAAATTTTCTTTATCAGTTGCAATTTTTTTCTGTTGACCAGGTGTAAGTGATTCGATATGGTCTAGTACGTTTTCAACGCTACCATAAGATTGTATTAATTTAATGGCGGTTTTTTCCCCAATACCTTTAACACCAGGATACCCATCTGCTGAATCTCCCATAAATGCTTTAATATCAATAAGTTGAAGTGGATGTAATGCATACTCTTCATTAAAACGATTAAGAGTATAATGATGATAAATATTAAAACCTTTTCTGATTAACCAGACTTCTACTTGTTCATTGATACATTGTAAAATATCTCTATCTCCAGTTACAATATGTACTTCATTATCTTTTGAATATATTTTAGCGAGTGTTCCTATGACATCGTCTGCCTCATAATTTGCAACACCGATATTCACAAAACCAAATTGTTCTGAAATGTCTTTTACGTAATCGAATTGAGGTATCAATTCTTCTGGTGGCGCAGGTCTATTTTGTTTATAAGAAGTATACATAGCATTTCTAAAGGTCGCTTTCCCCATATCCCAACATATCGCAACATGGCTTGGTTTAATATCCTTAATTGCCGTAAAGATATGTCTAACAAAACCTTGAATCCCATTGGTTGGCATACCTTTAGAATTATACATAAATTGATTGTGTAGACTTGTAGCATAAAAATGTCTAAATAAGAGTGCCATTCCATCTACAAGTAAGACACGTTGAGTCATATTAATCCTTCTTTCTAATTTAAAAGTGGTTCCAATTGTTGATTTACTGTTTCTAATTGTTCAATGAGTGAATTATCGATACGTTTAGATAATAAGTCATTGATTTGCTCTAAAACATTATTATTTAACTGATTAAGTTCGATGTTCGCGTCGTGAGTTAAGTTAGATACATAATAATTTAATTGTTGTTTTAATACGTTTAGTGATGGTTGTAGCAGTTCTAGTGTATTTGTACAAATCATTTCTTGCAGTTCTCTTTGCGCATTTGCATTTAAAATTTTACGTTTAGACAACTGTTTAGGTAAAACTGAAAGCATCTCTTCTAAACTAATACGTAATAGTGCATCATCAGTAAACGGCGCTGTTATTTTAAAATGAGGTTGGATAAGTACATGAACTGAGTTTAATTTTTGAATTGTTGGTGCTATTTGTTGATCTAATTGAGAAGTAAAGTATGTTTTTATTCTTTCGACTAATAAAGTTTGTTCTAAATATAATCGTTGATGAACTTGATCTAAGTACATTTTCGTAGCACGTTTCTTTTCATCATTAAAATCATTATTTTGTGTCATTTGACTATTATATACTTTTTTAACCTCATCTAATAATTGAAGCTGTAATCGTTTATTTAAATGATAGATTTGTTCTTCAACCTCATTTTTAGTATGCTGCTCACTTGTATGAATCATTTGGTTAGTTAATGGTGTTTTATTTTTATAAGTTTCAAGTTGTTGTTGTTGTTCTAACATACGTGTTTGATTTGTTTTAAATTCATAGATGATTTGATTAAAGTTATCGCGCATTTGCTCGATTTGATGAATCATTTGCTTCTCTAAAATCGTTTTCGATTCAGTTTCGACAAAATGATTAATACTTTCTTTTAATTTAAGAATGCCTTCATCTTTAGTCTCCAATGCACGTTTACTTGATACACCGAATAATTCAGATGGCAGATTCACTTGAGATAGAGCATCTTTTACATACTGCTCCACTGCTATTAAATCTTCATTAGTTTCAGCTAAATCTATCGCATTAATAATCATTTTAAATGTCTGTGCTTCATTTAATTGGTTAATATCTTTCATATGTTCAATAAATGCTTTGTCATTATCAGTAAATGAGTGATTAAAATAGCTCACATATAAAATTAGGTCTGAAGAAGTTAAGATGCGTTCAGTTTCATTTGTATGTCGTTGATTATTAGAATGTAACCCTAATGAATCAACGATAATTTTGTCTTTTAACCAATCCAGTGGAAGTTGTATATGAACGGTTTTAACAAATGTAGCGTATTCGTCTTCAGCACTCCATTGCTTAATTTCATTTTGTGAAATAGTATGTGTTATACCTTCTGTTAGCATATCTTGGTACATTGAAAAGTGCTTCTCTACTGATGTTATAAAAGCCAATTGATTTTTTTCTAATTGTTGTTTTAAAGACTCAATATTACTATTCATAAATTTTTCTAACGAGTTAAAAGAAACGTTTTGATATTCAAGTAATTGGTTTAATTCATTTAACAATTGCGTATTTGTTTTCAAAGTAATTTGACTATCATGACCATATGAGATTTCAGTCGTAGCTGCTGTTGTTGGATTAGGTGAGCTTACAAGATAATGATCTCCAAGTAAAGCATTAATCAAGCTACTTTTTCCTGCACTAAATGTACCAAAGACGCCTATTTTTACAATTTTATTATCTATGCGTTGCAATGTTGCTTTGATGTCTTGCTTAGTTTTATTGAATAAAGGAACAGGCTCAATGATAGCCAGAGCTTTCTGAATATCAAAGTGATGAGTTGTCGTATCCTTAGTTGATGTAATATCTTCGTCTAAATCATTTGTTGAAGATATGGTTGATTGATTAAGTTTATAATGTGTTTCTGTTCGATCAATTAATTTATCGAGTGAGTCATTTATATGAATATAATAATGTTTATAATTTTCAGTTGTTAATGACTGTTTTAAATTCTTGAACTCAAGATACTGTTCATATAAATGTGCATCATTATCTTCTATGTTAGATAATTCCGTTGCTTCAGTATGTTCAATAATGTCTTTAAATAATGAATCTGATTGTTTTTCGATAGCACGTGCAATTGCTTTTAAAACGTCATCACTAAATGTGAGCACATAGGTATTATTAATGCTTGTTTGTACTTGATATAAATTAGAAATTAAAGTAGGTTCAATTTCATAATGTTGATTTAAAATTCGTTGATTTACTTCAGAATGATGAATAAAGCGAGTTACAAAAGATAAATCTTCACGCATTGGTTGACGAATGTGTCGATTCACTTTTTCTTGTAAACGGTCTACAACAATTTGTAAACGTTTTGCTCTCTCTTCTTCCGTTTTCTTTTTTTTATTTAGAAGACCGCCCACTTTGAAGTCTAAAGCCATGCTTTCAAGATAATAACGAATATCTTCTCGCATATCATGAGTCATAATATAAGCATTATCTAATATATTTTTCCGTTTTTCTTTTAAGTACGTTAATAATTGAGAAGAATGATTTAATAATTGTGCTTCTTCACTTATAGCTTGATTCTGTTGAAATTGTTTATAGGATTCTTCAAATTCGGATTCATTGATATTTAAAGCGTCAAGTATATTTTGCATATGCTCTTGAATATATGAAAGCTGAGTACGATGTATAAATTCAATGATACGTGTTACAAAATCTTCAATAGGTTCACGTAGTTTATCTTGTTCTACTAAAAACTCTGAGAATAAATGAAGTTGATTGTTTGGATGATCAAATTTACTAACATAAAATAGTTGAGCGACTTTAATATCCCAATCTTGTATAGATTGTTCTACTTTTTGTTTAAATGTATCAAAAGAAATTTCATTCTCATTATGCTTATCAATTTGATTGATAACAAAAATAATAGGTATGCCTACTTGATTCATGCGTTTCATAAATTGGAAATTGAGCGCAGACTGAACATGATTATAATCAACTATATACACAATCATATTGCTTGTATATAAAAATTGTTCAGTAGTGGATTGGTGTGTAGAAACATTTGAATCTACTCCTGGAGTGTCTTGTAATGTAAAACCAAGATTAAACTTATTTGAAGGAAACTTTATTTCAATAGATTCCACATCAATATTTAATCGGTTCATTATTTTTACATCATCATACGTTTTTAACTTAGCATATTTTTGATATTCTAAATTAGCAATAATTTCTTCTTCTTTTGAAACAGAAACTATAGCCGTATTACTCGTTGTTGGTACAGGTGAGCTAGGCAATATATCTTGTTCTAATAATAAATTGATTAATGTTGACTTACCAGCTGAAAAATGTCCAACAAATGATAAAGTATATTGATTTAAATATACTTTTTTAATCACTTGATTTATTGTATGTACTAATGCTTCGTTATTCGATTTTTCTATTTCTTTTTTTAATTTGTATAATACATCTAATTGTTCATTATTTTGCATAATGCTATCCCCTTTATTTCACTCACTCTAAAATATAAAAAAATTAAGGTTATAAAACTAAAAAGAATTATAACCTCACTTTTAGGGTGATAAAACTAAAATATCTTTAGCTATGTTTATTAAATTTTATCATAAGAAATAATAAAAACCTATATAGAATGAATTAGTTAAACCAAGCTGGTTTATCGCCATCAGTATTTGGTTTATTTACTCCAATATTTTGTCTAGAATAAAGTTCAGGTTGTTTCGCTATACGCACTGCTAAATTGGCTACACTTCTTCTAGAAACTTCTGTTCCTTTAAAGGTATCACCTTTTTGAGTAATTTCATAATCTGATTCATTTTTAAATGTTAACCAAGCAGGACGAATAATTGTATAATCTAAGTCAGACGCTTCAATTAAATCAGCTGCTTTACGATATTTAGTTAATTTTTCACCAAATTGTTCTTTGTTAAATGTATTGAATTTATCTGGTAATTCGTCATAAATACCAGGAGCTGCCACAAATATTAAACGTTTAACATTCTTTTTGTTCATGGCATCTATAATGGCTTGTGCTTCTCTATCTAGTGATCCTGATAAACTTGCAAAAACAATATCTACTTGATCTAATGCTTTTTCTAAATCTTCAACATTTTTAGCATCACCTTCAAAGACAGTGATACGATTAGATGCGTAATCAGGAATACGGTGGGCATTTCTTAAAAATAAATCAACGTTAAAACTAGAATTCTCTAAGAAAATTTTAGTTGCTTCAATTGATACTTTTCCGTTAGCCCCTACAATTAAAACTGTTTGCATAACTTATTCTCCTTACTATACTGTTTAAATGTGCTATGTTTTTAACACGCTTACTAATAACTTTACAATAGTCACTATTATAGTGCTAATAAATACATAAATTTTAAATAAATATTATCCAATTTATTAAGAAAAATTTACAAAATTAATTATTTTCAAATAAATCTTCAAGTCAAATTTATTTATCAATATTAGGCTTTTTTCCCCAGTATTGATAATACGTACATTCGATATAACCGTTAAAAAGTTTTCGACGTTTAGTTGCTTTACGATCTACTAAATACTCAAATTCTTTATTACTTGTAAGGATATATGTTGATAAATAAGGATGTTGTTTCATTAGTTTACCTACATATCGATACATTTCTTCAACTTCAGCTCTACCTCCAATACGCTCGCCGTATGGCGGGTTACCAACTAACGCTACAGGTCCTTCTTGGTCGATAGTTAATGTATTAACATCCTTAACACTAAATTGAATAATATCACCTAGGCCTACTTCTTCAGCATTACGTTTAGCAATTTCAACCATTTCTGGATCGATATCAGACGCATACACTTGAATGTCTTTATCATAGTCAGCTTGTTGATCAGCTTCGTCACGCATGACGTCATAAATATTAGGAGGCATAATATTCCATTCCTCTGATACAAATTCTCTATTAAAACCTGGCGCAATATTTTGAGCAATTAAACATGCTTCAATAGCAATGGTTCCAGAACCACAAAATGGATCAATAAAGGGTGTATCACCCTTCCAATTTGCTAAACGTACTAAGCTAGCTGCTAATGTTTCTTTAATAGGTGCTTCACCTTGTGCAATACGATACCCTCTACGATTTAGTCCTGAACCTGACGTATCAATGGTAAGTAGGACATTATCTTTAAGAATAGCTACTTCAACAGGATATTTCGCACCACTTTCGTTTAACCATCCTTTTTCATTATAAGCTTTTTTAAGACGTTCAACGATAGCTTTTTTAGTAATGGCTTGACAGTCAGGAACGCTATGAAGTGTAGATTTTACACTACGACCTTGGACAGGAAATTGTCCTTCTTTATCGATAATTGTTTCCCAAGGTAATGCTTTTGTCTTTTCAAAAAGTTCATCGAATGTTTTAGCATTGAAGCGTCCTACTACTATTTTTAATCGGTCAGCTGTACGTAGCCATAAATTACATTTTACAATGGCATTAGCATCACCTTCAAAGAAAATGCGTCCATTTTCAACTTGAGTATTATAACCAAGTTCTTGTATTTCTTTAGCAACTACGGCTTCAAGACCCATTGGACACACGGCTAATAATTGATACATTATTTCATCTCCTTTGTCTCATATCATATTAGTATATTAACAAATATTAAAATAATTATGTATACAAAATAAAAAAAGCTCTCCATAAAAAGGGAGAGCTAAACTAGTCTGTGATATCTCTATAAGCCATGTTCTGTACCATTGTACTCATAACGTACACTAGTTGTACTGGTACTTTGGTGGTAATCATCTGTCTACAAATCTTTACTATGCGAGTAAAGATGTCTCGTTTATACGTTGAATTCCGCTAAACAAGTGCTCCTACCAAATTTGGATTGCTCACTCGAGGGGTTTACCGCGTTCCACCTTTTATATTTCTATAAAAGCTACGTCACTGTGGCACTTTCAAACTATTTTAACCATATCAATGAATGACTTAGGTTATTTCATTGCCGTCAAATTAATGCCTTGACTTATTGTTTCATCAAGCACGAACACTACAATCATCTCAGATTGTGTGAGCATGGACTTTCCTCTATATTTCTATAGCGATTACCCAAAATATCACTTTTATGAGTATAACATAATTTTAAAATATTTAATAGAATTTTAAATAGATAAATAATTAGCTATCAAAATCAAACATAATAGCAATCAAACATGCTTCGTAACAAGCTTATATCTTTAAGATATCAATGTATTATTTGCCAAAAACAGCTTTTTCAAGATTAGAAATTCTTTTTAAAATGTCTACGTTGTTATTCGCTGATTTCGAATTGCTTGAAGCAAATGACTTATTATCAGAAGGACGTGAAGTTGCAACTCTGATTCTCAATTCTTCAACTTCTTTTTTAAGTTTATTATTTTCTTCAGATAGTCTGACTACTTCATTATTCATATCAGCCATTTTCTGATAATCAGTAATGATATCATCTAAAAAAGCATCAACTTCTTCACGACGATAACCGCGAGCCATCGTTTTTTCAAAGTCTTTTTCATAGATATCTTTTGCTGAAAGCTTTAAAGAAACATCTGCCATTAATTTCCACCTCATTCAAAACTTTGGTCTTGTTGCCATTGTAAATCGTTAATAAAGTCAGTAAGTTCATCAAATGTCACAATATCACAATTATAAGTCGTTTTTTCCATAAAATCAACTAACATCCTCTTAAAATATTTTGGACTTCCTTCTTGTTCATCATCATAAATTAATAACGTCATATCTGTATGATCTAATATAAACTGGTCTGTTTGTTTAAATTGAAAAGGTCCTTGATATTCAGAATGAAATACACTTTCTAGAAATTGTGCATTACTAGCAATAGATTCATACTTTGCTATATTGTGTTCATTCCATTTGGAGGTATGACCATAAAATGGTGTGATAATACCTAATTTTAACTCAGGATATGTGTCTTGTAATTTTAATACTACTTCAGCTGCCCATAATTCAATACCAATTTGTCCTTGAATGAGTACCCATTCTAGCCCTTCGTCAATATACTGTAATAATTTATGTTCTATAAATTGTTTAAGATAATCCACTTCTTTCATATCATCTTTAAATATATTTAACTCAAATGATTTATATCCAGTCACATATACTGTTTTCAATGTATTGATTCCTCTTTATCTTTTATATGTTTAAGCAAATTGGTAAGATCATAATTAGCAGATTTCAATTTTTCATTAAATAACTTCTTACTTGTTTTATTGTAGTGACACTCTACAGATAATTCCTTAATATGTTTAACTAAAATTTCTAATTTTTCCTTATTCATATAAGGAAATTGAATTAGTTCATCATGATAATGAGATAATTCTTCAGTTAAACCATCAATTTTTTTTACATAAGGAACAACATCTCGATGAAATTGCTTCTCTGACTGTGTCAATTTTATTTCATTATAGCTTGACGCCATGTACTGTAGTTCTTTAAGTATTTCATTAATTAATGTGTACATAACGAGGCCTCCTATATTCTTACAATTTATTACAATTATTTTATAGTATTGTTTAGATATAAATTTTACATTATTACAAATTTTTAAACATATTGTTTTCACTGTTAAAGCACGTTAAAATAGAATAGATAATTAATGAATATATTTAATTATGTGTAGTATAATATAAATATTATGCTCATTTCATTATTATCGTATTATAGTTTAATATTATTCTCTGAGAAATTGAAAGTGTAATATTAAATTTGTGTGGTGAGTATGATAAATTATCCAAATGGAAAACCATTCAAACTAAATCCTACTAAGGTTGGAAGTAATCAAAGTGATGCTTCTAGTAACATTAAATATGGTGGACGAGGTATGACTCTCGAAAAAGATATTGAACAATCTAACAATTACTATTTTAAGCATGGTGTGGCTGTTATACATAAGAAACCTACTCCTATTCAAATTGTAAATGTTCATTATCCTAAAAGAAGTAAAGCTGTAATTAATGAAGCATACTTTCGAACACCTTCTACAACTGATTATAATGGCGTTTATCGAGGCTATTACATTGATTTTGAAGCGAAAGAAACGAAAAATAAAACGTCTTTCCCTTTAAATAATATCCATGATCATCAAGTAGAACATATGAAAAGTTGTTTTCTACAAAAAGGACTCGTCTTTTTACTGATTAGATTTAAAGTGCTTGATGAGGTATATCTATTACCTTTTTCGAAGTTTGAACCTTTTTGGGAAAGATATAAAAAGGAAATAAAAAAATCAATAACAGTTGAAGAAATCAAAAAAAATAGTTACTATATTCCTTATCAGTATCAACCTAGATTGAATTATCTTAAGGCTGTTGATAAGTTGATATTAGATGAAAGTGAGGACCGCGTATGACGGAAAATAAAGGATCTTCCCAACCAAATAAAGGCAAAAATGGGAAATCCAAATCAAAAAAGAATAAGAATGTAAAAAGAACGATTATTAAGATTATAGGCTTTTTATTCATTGCCTTTATCGTGTTACTTCTACTTGGTATACTTCTATTTGCATACTATGCTTGGAAAGCTCCAGCATTTAATGAGTCTAAATTACAAGATCCAAAGCCTGCTGAAATTTATGATAAAAACGGGGACTTGGTTAAGAAATTAGACAATGGCGCACGTAGAGAACATGTTGATTTGAAAGATGTTCCTAAAAATATGAAAAATGCCGTGTTAGCAACTGAGGATAATCGCTTCTATGAACATGGTGCGTTAGACTATAAACGTTTATTTGGTGCTATTGGTAAGAACGTAACTGGTGGTTTTGGTTCCCAAGGGGCGTCTACTTTAACACAACAAGTGGTTAAGCGTTCATTCCTTTCAGAAAAGAAATCGATTGGACGTAAAGCGCAAGAAGCTTATCTATCTTACCGTTTAGAGCAAGAGTACAGTAAAGATGATATTTTCCAAATGTACTTAAATAAAATTTATTACTCAGATGGTGTATATGGCGTTAGGGCTGCAGCTAAATATTACTTTAATAAAAATTTAAATGAACTTAATTTAGCTGAAGAGGCCTATCTAGCTGGTTTACCACAAGTTCCTAACCTGTATAACATTTATGATAACCCAAAAGAAGCTGAAAATCGTAAAGAAACTGTTTTATACTTAATGCACTACCATAATAGAATCTCTGATAAACAGTGGAAAGAAGCTAAAGCTACTTCATTAGAAGATAATTTAGTAAAACGTACAACAAAAGAACGTCAAATATCTAATGATGATTCTAATAGTGAGTATGATTCTTACGTTAATTTTGTTAAAGCTGAATTAATAGGTAATAAACACTTTAAAAATAAAAATTATAGTGATTTAATGCAAAGTGGTATTAAGATTTATACGAATATGGATAAAGACGTTCAAAAAACGCTTCAAGATCGCATTGATAATGGTAATTACTATAAAAATGATGACCAACAAGTAGGCTCAACCATTCTTGATAGTAAAACTGGAGGCATTGTAGCCATTTCCGGTGGACGAAATTATAGAGATGTCGTTGATCGTAATGCTGCTACAGATACACACTTGACTGGTTCATCACTGAAACCATTCTTATCATATGGTCCAGCAATTGAAAATATGCAATGGGCTACAAACCACGTAATGCAAGATGAATCAAGTTATTCCATTGATGGTGGTACATTCCGTAACTATGATGGGCAAGGTCATGGTACAGTATCGGCATATGATGCATTAAGACAAAGTTTTAATATTCCTGCTTTAAAAGCTTGGCAGCAAGTATCATCAAGTGCAGGTAAAGATGCTCCAAAAGATTTTGCGTCTAAAGTTGGTTTAGATTATGAAATTGATTTAGGACCATCTGAAATTTTAGGTGGTGGTGCTTCTGAATTCTCACCTACTCAATTAGCATCAGCATTTGCATCAATAGCTAATGGTGGTACTTACAATAATGCGCATTCAATTCGCAAAGTTGTAACATCTGATGATGAAACTATCGAATTTGATCATACAAGTCATAAAGCCATGGAAGATTATACTGCTTATATGCTTGCAGAAATGTTAACTGGTACATTTAAACCATATGGGTCTGCTTACGGTCATGGTGTTGCTGGCGTTAATATGGGTGCTAAAACAGGTACAAGTACTTATGGCACAGAAGTTAATAATCAATATAACTTACCTGACAATGCAGCTAAAGATATTTGGATGAATGGTTTCACACCTAAATATACAATGTCAATTTGGATGGGCTTCAGCCAAATTAAACCAGGCGGTGAAGATTCATTCTTAGGACATTCTGAACAAGAATATCCACAATATCTATATAAAGATGTGATGTCAGATATTACTTCAAGTAATGACGGAGACTTCAAAAAACCTGATTCAGTTACTGGTTCAGGTGCAAGTACATTATCAGTTAAAGATCATCCAGATAATAATACAACTTCAGGAAGTAAATATGATAATATGTCTACTAACAATTCAGATAGTAGCTCATCAAGTAATTCTAGTAGTACAGGAAATAGTTCAAGCAATTCTAATTCTACCAGTGATAACAACTCAAATACTACATCAACAACGAACACAGGTAATACAACTGATAACTCAGCAAATAATTCAACTACGAACAACAGTGCTAACAATAGTACCACATTAACTCAACAAAATAATAATAATGATAATACAAATAACAATAATAGTTTATCTAACATATTTAAAGCAAACACGATTTTTAATTTTAGAAAAGCGTCGTAATAGCTTTAAAAACGACATAGTCTTTTATAAGGCTATGTCGTTTTTTTAATTAAAAAAAGTCTAGAACAACTTTGCTCTAGACTATCTTTCATATTAATTATTATTTTGATTTTTTCTTCTAATTTGATATGAAGCATTCATTTTAATAAGCTCATTTTTTAATGTTTTCATTTGACTATACCCCATAAAGTGGTATTTTCTTTTTAACATATATTGATATCGTTCTAAAAAATTCATAGGAACAACTGGATATTGGTCTAAATGATTTAAATCAATAGACTCTATTTCATTAATTTGTTTAAAGAACAAAAGAAGCAGTTCAAAATAATCATCGATATATTGTTTTGCTAAATCAGAATTTAGTTGTCTTTTCTTAGCATAGACATCAAGTTCATTTTCTAGCGATTCAAATTGTGATTTATTAATCATTTGTTCCGACTTCCTTTTTCATTGCTTTCATGCGTTTTTGCCCTTCTCTACAATCCTCAAGTAATGGACAAATATCACATTTTGGTTTTCGAGCAATACAATGATAACGTCCAAAAAAGATAAGTTGATGATGACTTTTACTCCATCTTTCTTTTGGAATAATATCACACAAACGTTCTTCTACTTGTTTAACATTATCTTTCCACTTATTAATACCTAGACGCTTTGAAACACGTTCAACGTGTGTGTCTACTGCCAAAGAAGGCTCATCAAAAGCTACACTCATGACAACGTTCGCTGTTTTTCGTCCGACTCCAGCTAAGCTTTCTAAATCTTTATGTGTATGAGGAACTTGTCCACCGTACTGGTCGAGTAAAGATTGGCATAATTTTTTAATATTTTTTGCTTTATTACGATATAAACCTATTGATTTTATATCATTCTGCAATTCTTCTATATCTACTTTTAAATAATCTTCAGGAGTTTTATATTTTTTAAAAAGTGAACGTGTCACTTTATTAACTAAATTATCTGTACATTGCGCAGATAATAATACAGCTATTGTTAATTCAAAGGGATTATCATGTTTTAATTCACATTCTGCATCAGGAAACATATCTGCAATAACGTCAATCATTTCTAATGCTTTTTTCTTACTTACCATCTAGATTCTCTCCATTTAACCAGTCAAATTTAGGTATATGTTTTACAGTATGAGTTAATTTAGGTTTATTGAATTTTTCTCTCACTTTGTTAGATTCTTCTAAAGTTGTTACATTGTTTTTCTTCCAATTTAATAAGATACGATCAACATATTTAAAGCTTAATTTATCATGACTATATGCTTCATCTAATGCAGCACGTATTAAAGTGTAATCATGTTGGTCTACATCAATCCATTGGTTGAGCGTTTCGATTTCATATGGTGATAAGGGTCTCGAAAACAACTGTTCAATATATTGAAATAATTCCTTAAAGTTTTGTTGCGTTTGATGATGTGTAGTTTCATTTTTTTCTTGAGTTAAAATATCACTTAACTTTTCGTAAAAACGATTTAAATTCATATATTCAGTAAATTTTCCTTCCTCATCTTTACTTACATGTAGTGCAAGTAAATCACGCTGAATTAAATTTTGAATAATTGATGTTATTTCTCTCGGCTCCATATTTGAACCTTTTTGCAAAAATTCTATTGAGGGTTGTTTATTAGAAACTTCAGCGGCATAAATCAACTTAATCAAAATGACTAAATCTTTTTCATTTAAACCTAATTCATTGTAATGATCGAAAAGTTCCCTTCTAACTACAACAGGACGAGTTTTAAGTTGATGTGTGTCCATGATACCCCTCTCTTTCTTATTGTAAAAAGTGGGAGTGAGACATGAATAACATCATTTAGTCTCACTCCCCATGTATGATTTATAAAACGTGATATTTTATGGATATAAACGATTTAATAAACGTGGGAATGGTGATGTTTCTCTCACGTGTTCAACGCCTGAAATCCATGCAACTGTGCGTTCTAAACCTAAACCAAAACCACTGTGTGGCACACTACCATAACGACGTAAGTCTAAATAGTAGTTATAACTTTCTGTATCAAGTTGATGTTCATCGATACGTTGTTCTAATAATTCTAAATCATTAATACGTTCAGAACCACCAATAATTTCACCATAACCTTCTGGTGCAATTAAATCTGCACATAAAACTGTGTCTTCGTTGTTAGGGTTTGGCTGCATATAGAATGGTTTAATTTTAGTTGGATAATTTGTAATAAATACTGGTAAATCATAATGATTGGCTATAGCTGTTTCATGTGGCGCACCAAAGTCTTCACCCCATTCAATGTCATCAAATCCTTCTTCTTTTAAGAACTTGATAGCATCATCATAAGAGATGCGTGGGAATGGCGCAGATACTTTTTCTAATTTACTCGTATCTCTATCTAGCGCTTTTAATTCTAATTTACAATGTTCTAATACAGATTTTACGATATGAGATACATATTGTTCTTGAACTTGTAAACTTTCTTCGTGATTTGTGAATGCCATTTCAGGTTCAATCATCCAGAACTCAATTAAATGACGTCTTGTTTTAGATTTTTCAGCTCTAAATGTTGGTCCAAATGAGAAGACACGTCCATGTGCCATAGCTGCAGCTTCCATATATAATTGACCACTTTGAGATAAAAATGCATCTTGATCAAAGTATTTAGTATGGAATAATTCACTAGTACCTTCTGGTGCACTTGCAGTTAAGATAGGCGGATCAATTTTAGTAAAGCCATTTTCATTAAAAAATTCATATGTTGCTCTAATGATTTCATTTCTAATTTTCATTACTGCATGTTGCTTTTTAGATCTTAACCATAAGTGACGATGATCCATTAAGAATTCTGTACCATGGTTTTTAGGTGTGATTGGATAATCGTGAGCTTCATGAATGACATCAATTGATTTTACTTGCATTTCATAGCCTAAATCAGAACGATTATCTTCTGTAATCGTACCTGTGACATAAAGTGATGATTCTTGTGTAATGTCTTTAGCAAGTTTAAATGTTTCTTCATCGACTTCTGATTTAACGACAACACCTTGCATAAATCCACTACCATCACGTAATTGTAAAAATGCGATTTTACCGCTTGAACGTTTATTTGTTAACCAAGCGCCAATTGTGACTTCTTGATTAATGTATTGTTTTGCTTGTTTAATTGTTGTTTTCATAATCAAACTCCTACTTTATTTTCTTTTTATACAATACTTATTTATTCTATCAAAATAGAAAGTGAACTTCTAGCACCTGAATAGTGTTCTCATTATTTAAAATAAACTATTTTTTTCTGTTTTTCAGTTTACTTGCCTGCATGCGGTAAAGTAATTTACTAAATTGTTGAATATCCCCTTTTTTTTGAGAATAAGATTCTAACGATTGTTCGAAAAAACGCTTATAGTTACTATTTGTTAAACGATCGTCAAAGGAAACAATGAGCCCCTTGTCATCTTCGTTACGAATCAATCTACCTAGACCTTGTCTAAAACGCGTTACAGCATCAGGTAAGACATAATCTTTAAATGTAGATTCAAATTCTGAATCCATTAACCAATGCTTTGTATTATATTTATTCATGAATGGTAATTTAGCAATCATCACACATTTAATACCATTAGATTGATAGTCAAATCCTTCAAAGAATGTTGATGTACCTAACAAAATAGCTTTATCAAAATGATTAAATTGTTGAACAATTTTATAGTTTTGATTTTGTTGTTGGGTCAAAATAACATAATCGTCAAATATCGGTAATTCATTTAATAGCTCTTGTACCATATGCATCATTCGATAACTTGTGAAAAGTACGAGACATTTAGATTGTGTTACAGTGACGTACTCTTGAATATAGTCTACAATAGATGCTACATAATCTTCTGTATTTTTAAAATCATAAGAAACAACATCGCTTGGAATGTAAATATTTGTTGATTTATGATTTTGAAGTGATGACTGTACTTCATAAGTATTAAATTCTACATCTTCTTTAAACCAGTTTTTAAATGCCTCAAACGAATGGTTGAATGTAAGTGTGCCTGAAATAAATGTTAATGATTTAAATTTCTCGAGCACTTGCTTTGTTAAAATATCACGGACTTCATAATCTTTTACAATTAGACGTATGGTCGATTTTTGATTCAAATTTTTGATAGATATGAAGGCAGTATGATTTTGTTTTAAACTTAGTTCTATATGTCTGTAATTATCGTTAATGTAAAGTAATTGCTTACGTATAGATTTGATTGTTTTATGGTTAATACCATTAAAAAATTCTAAAGTTTTGTTGATTTTGTCTACAATTGCATGCAAATCTTTTAGAATACGTGTAGCATCAAAGTCGAATACATAATGATATCGATGTACATCATCATCATGTACGTCTGAGTGTTGAACAATATCAAAAATATGATTAAATAGGGTTTCATTTAGTTCGTGTAAATCAGAAATATTAGATTTTAGACCAAACACGTCAATAGGTGGAATATCTAATCGTTCTAAAATACGTTGTTGCTCTAAATGATCTACTAATTTAAGAAGCTTTTCATTTTCATTTTTCCCTATTAAACCTAACTGATATTTGATATCAGAATAGTTTAATTCATTGGTCACTTGATTAAGAGCATAATCAGGTAAACGATGTGCTTCATCAATGATACAATCATCAAATAACTGATAGATTGAATTCTCTTGATCTGAATGAATAAGATGCGCATGATTAGTAATACCAATTTGAATATTTTGAGCATTACGTTTTATATAATTATAGTAATGAATATCGTGCCTTACTGGAACATAAGTTTCTAATTTTTGGTCAAAATACATTTTCTGACCACCTTTTAAATTTAACTCTTGTATGTCTCCAGTATTTGTTTCTAATATCCATATAAGTAATTGCATTTTTAAAATATTCACTTCATAGTTAGCTGTATCATCTTTTAAAATTTGACTTATCAATCCTAGTGAAATATAGTCTGTTTTACTTTTGATAAGTGCAGCATTAATTTTGAAATCTAGCGCGCGATTAATACTAGGAATATCTTTTTGAAGTAATTGATGTTGAAGTAATTTCGTGTTTGTTGAAATCATTACATGTTTGCCTGTTTCAATGTTATACATCAATGCAGCTAATAAGTATGCTAGTGATTTACCACTTCCTAAAGGTGCTTCAATAAGTGCCTTATCATTATGCATTAACTGCTCTAAAATAATTTCTGACAAATAGAGTTGTTGTGGGCGATAAGTAAGTTCAAGTGCTGTTGTAACTTCTAGATATAAATCTTTTAATGAACCTTTAAATTCAATTTGTGGTACTTTTAAGTCTTGTTGTTTTTTATAGATAATCTGTTCAAATTGAGCATACTGATAATCTATATCATGATTATGATGTTGTCTGACCATTTCAAATAAAATGTTAAATAAATCATATTTTAAATGCTTACTTAAATAATATAATTGCTTTAAGGTATCTATAGGTAATGACTCAAACTTTTTAAAAGCTTTAATCATTAAATAGGCCGTTGTTGTTGCATCCTCATCTGCTCGATGTGCATTTGTCAGAGGTATATTATGAGCATTTGCTAATTCACTTAATTGGTAACTTTTTTCAGTAGGAAATGCAATTTTAAATAATTCCAGGGTATCAAGCACCTTTTTAGGTTTAAAATGAATATTACTTTTTTCAAATGCCTTTTTAATGAAATTTAAATCAAAGTCAACATTGTGGGCTACAAATATACAATCTTTGAGTTGTTCGTATATGTCATCAGCAATTTCATAAAAATACGGTGCTTGTTCTAGCATAGTTTCTTCGATAGAAGTCAAAGCTTGGATAAATGGTGGGATTTCCAAATCAGTACGAATCATTGAATGATAAGTTCCTGATATTTTATTATCACGTACAAATGTAATACCAATTTGTATAATTTCATCATGTTCAAGTTGGTTTCCGGTTGTTTCTAAATCTACTACCGCAAAACTTGTATATGCCATATCTATCTCTCCTAATTCTATCCGTATGCTTATATATCTATATCTGCGCTTATCAGTCGTCTCATCTGATTATCTTCATCTTTGACAATTAAAAAGCCATCATTATCAATATCAATAGCTTCACCTATAAATTGTTCTCCACTTTCAGTAAATGTTAACTTACGATGCCAAATATTAGATGTACGAATGTATTCATCTCTAATCGTTTCAAATGAAGAATTAAGAAATTGATGGTAACGCTTTTCAATTTCCTCAATTAAACGTTTTAAAAATTGATATCGATTGATTTCTTCTGAATAGTGCAAGCGAATGCTTGTAGCACGATGACGTATAATATCAGAAAAATCTTCTTCTTGATGGTTTAAATTAATACCAATACCACATATTATAGCCTCAACTGCATCAGCATTTGCTACCATTTCTGTTAAAAATCCACATACTTTTTTATCATTAATATAAATATCATTTGGCCATTTAATCTCTACTTTGTCTTTAGAAAATGCTTGGATAGCATCTCTAATTCCTAAAGCTATAAAAAGATTAAATTTTGGAATCATTGCAAATGAGACATTAGGTCTTAAAACAACAGACATCCATAACCCTTTTCCTTTTGAAGAAGACCAATTACGATTGAAACGACCACGACCTTTTGTTTGCTCATCACTTAAAATTAACATGGTGTATTGATTATCAACAAGGCTTTGTTTAGCAATAGTTTGAGTAGATTCAACACTATCATATACTTCAATTTTGGATACTAAATGATTAGACTCTAGTACTTTATTGATAATGCCTCTATACCAACGATTTGGCGATGCATTAAGCTTATGTCCTTTATGATTAATTGAGTCAATATCACATCCATCTGCTTTTAATTGATCAATTACTTTTTTTACAGCAGCTCTCGATATATTAAGCTGATTCGCAATGTATTGACCAGAAATATATTCTGATTGATGCTCATATAACATTTTAACGACATCTTGACTATATTTTGACATTTTCATTCACCCATTTCAAAATTTCTTCTTTGTTATTTTTGATTTTATCAGTAACTATCGCACATTCTATTTCTCTCAATACATTTTTTAACCAAGGGCCACCATTTTTATTAAAATGATCAAGTAAATCTTTTCCATTCACATCCATTTCTTTACGTTCATGTAATTGGAGGTGTTGAACGACTTGTTTAATAGAAAGAGAATTGATAATAAGTTCTGAAGCGGTAGGAATTTGATTATTTTGAAGTACAGAATAAATATTTAAAACCTTTAAGATATAATAGTCACTATAATCATAAACAAATAATTTTAAAGCATCTTTAGAAGTAATTTGAGGTAATGTTTCAATAATATCAATATATGTATGTATATCTGATTTTTCTTTATTACTAATTTTTAATTGCTTTAAAGAAGGAAGCGTATCATTTTTTATAAGTAAAATGGCTAACCATTGTTCAAATTCAAGAGGTTCATTGATGTAAACACATGTCATATCTAATTCATTAAAAAATGGAATATGATTAAAAAGTTTTAAAGATAATAAATTATGATAACTCTGTTTAACATTACTTCCTAAGATTAATTTTTTAAATTCTACAACAATTCGTTCGATTGATAAATATTCAATGTTCGAACAAGTTAATTGCATTGCTTCAAAGGTTTCAGTATGAATATCAAATGTAAGTTGTGACTGAAATCTAAGTCCACGAATAATTCTTAATGCATCTTCTTTAAATCGTTCACTTGGATTCCCTACTGTACGTATTAATTTTGATTGTATATCCTTTTGACCACCAAAGTAATCAAATATTTTATAATTTTTATCCATAGCAATAGCATTGATAGTGAAATCTCTACGTTGTACATCTTCATAGAGATTTCTCACAAAATGAACTTCACTTGGACGACGGTGATCTAAATAATCACCTTCTGATCTAAATGTCGTCACTTCGTAATTTTCATTGTTGAAAACAACATTGATTGTTCCATGCTCTTTTCCAATTGGAATAGTGTGTTCAAATATATCTTCAATTTCATCTGGCATCGCACTTGTAGTGATATCAATATCATGAATTGTACGATGCATAATGTAATCTCTGACTGCCCCGCCTACAAAATAAGCTTCGAAATGATGTTTTTCTATTTGATTAAGAATTGGCAGAGCTTTTTCAAATAATTCATTACCCATATTAATCCTCTTTTTTTAATTCAACATTTTTTTATAGTAATATTCATATTGATCGACGATAAGTTCAGAACTAAATCGTTGTTTAATATCTTTAAGCATATTACTTTGTAATTTTTGATAGAGTTCCTCATCTGTTAATAATTTTAGTGCATAATCACTTGCTTGTTCACTATCTCCTACATCTACAATATAACCTGTTTCACCATGTTTGATGACTTCTTTAATACCTCCAGCATTTGAACCTATAGGTACTACTCCCGTAGTCATTGCCTCTAATAGTGTAAGACCAAAACTTTCTTTTTCACTTAACAGTAAAACTAAATCAGCCATTTGATAAAATTTACTAACTTGAGCTTGTTTACCTAAAAATAATACATCATCTTCGATATGTAATGATCTTGCTATTTTACGCATATCTAAAAGTTCTGGGCCATCACCTAATAAGATCAACTTACTTGGTATATGTTTATGGACTTTAGCGAAAGTTTCTAAAATAGTGTCAATACGTTTGACTTTTCTAAAGTTTGATACATGTATAAGAACTTTTTCCTCAGGCTTTATATCGTAAAGCTCTTTATATTGATTTTCATGTTGTGTAGGAAACTCTTTTTCTCGAACAAAATTATAAATAGGAATAATCTCTTTATCTGTTTCAATAATTGATTGTGTTTGTTTAGCTAATGACTGACTGACACTAGTCACGAGGTCACTTTGTTCAATGCCAAATTTAATAGCACCTTTAAGTGAATGGTCGTAGCCTAACACTGTGATATCAGTACCATGTAATGTTGTCATAATTTTTATATCTTTTCCAGCCATTTGACGTGCTAAAATACCACATACAGCATGTGGTACAGCATAATGCATATGCAAGATATCCAAATCATACTCTTTAATGACTTCAGATATTTTTGTGCTCAATGTAATATCATACGGTGGATATTGAAATACTGCATATTGATTTACTTCGACTTGATGGATAGTAATGTTAGGCAACGGCTTACGAATTCTAAAAGGAATATTTGACGTAATAAAGTGAACTTCATGTCCCCTTTCTGCCATTTTAATACCTAATTCAGTTGCTATGATACCTGAGCCACCCATTGACGGATAACATGTAATACCTATTTTCATAAAATAACCACCTTTCTATCCATTATTTACGTTCAAATCGGTTTTTATCTCTAGTATTAAATTTCTCCATTGTATCATTAAAACTTTCTGTCATATCAATACCAAGGGAATTAGCAATGCAAAGTAAAACAAATAAATTATCTCCTAATTCAGCTTTAACAGAGTTTTCTTCTTCCGTTGGTTTCTTTTGCTTTTCACCGTAATAATGATTGATTTCTCTTGCAAGTTCGCCCACTTCTTCTGTTAGACGGGCTAAATTAGCTAATGGAGAAAAATAACCCGCTTTAAATTGACTAATATAGTCATCTACTTCTTTTTGCATTTGATTTAAAGATTTCATCATCATTCTCCTTTTTTCCGTTTCTTACTAAGTATATCTCAAATTACTTGTTAATGCATTTTATCAATTCTATTCTATGGGGTATAAAAAAGAGCGAAACAGAATTCATTTTTGAATTCATATTTCGCTCGGTATAACTATTTGAAAATCTTAAATGTTATTATACAAGATTTAAACTTAAGTTAGTTTATAAAGGTATTTTAGTTATCATTTGCACGTGCTAGTAAAATAATTCTAACAAGTTCGGCTACAGCTGTAGCTGTTGCTGCTACATAAGTCATAGCTGCTGCTGATAATACCTTTCTCGCATGTTTATATTCTTTTTCATTCACAATATTAAGTGCAGTAATTTGTTTCATAGCTCTTGAGCTTGCATCAAATTCAACTGGTAATGTCACGATTGAGAATAAAACTGCTAATGACATTAACCCAGCACCAATCCATAATGCAGTTGAGCCAAAAGCGCTACCTAATGCTGTTAAAAAGATACCAGCCATAATAACGATGTAGCTTAATGAACTACCAATATTTGCTAACGGTACTAAAGCAGTTCTAAAACGTAAAAATGCATAACCTTGTTGGTGTTGAATAGCGTGTCCAACTTCGTGTGCCGCAATAGCTGTACCAGCTACTGAAGGACGGTCAAAGTTTGCAGGAGATAAACAAACTACTTTCTTATTTGGATCATAGTGGTCTGTTAAAAAGCCTTCGCCCTTAACTACATCTACATCATAAATTCCATTAGCATGAAGAATTTCTTCTGCTACTTCACGACCAGTTTTACCACTTGTTGATCTTACCTGTGAATATTTTTCATAATTTGATTTTACTTTGTGTTGAGCCCACATTGGAATGAGCATAATAATGACGATATATATAATATAAGACACTATAGACAATCAATTTCACTCTCCTTTAATCATATTCTACTGACTATCGATTTTTTTAGCAAATAATTTAACCTTTATTAATTTATTAAAATTATAATAAAGCATAAGTGATATAATACTTAGCCATAGCGCGATAAAAGCAACTAAATTAACGTGTTGCTGTATAAAATCATAATAAGGATATTTCTTTAATATATAATCTACATAATCATTGTTAAATACCCATATCATAGAGATAAACAAACTGAGCATAGAGATGTTGAATCGTGGATAAAAATAGATACTTTCAAGTACCATAATTCCATGACTAATAATTAAAAATACATTCATAATAGTTATATCATCATTATTAATTATCATTATAAAATTCATAATGACAGCCCATAAACCATATTTAAATAAAGTTACAAATGCTAGTCCTTCAATAATACTATTTTGTTTATTTAAAATTATTAAACAAATTGATATACATAAAAATAGCGATGCAATAGGACTATCTGGTACAAAAATTAGATAATGCCATTGTGTCTTAAGTAATTGATCACCATACCATATAAAACCATAAATGGTACCTAAAACATTACATATAAGCAATATTACGAGTATGGAACGTTGATATAATGATAATTCCCATAGTTGTCTTAAAGTAGGCATAAGTTATAATTCCTTTAATTTTGATCTATGAGTGATGAGTTAATACACTCAAAATTTGTGATAATTGATAAAAGCGTTGTTGATCTTTCATTTGTAAACTTACATCGATATGATGTTCTAATTGTTCGATTAATGAATACTTTTTATTTAGATCAAGATTTAAGTGATATATATTATTAAGATATGCAAGATATTGATCAGAATATATTAATTGTTGAATTATGAGCTCATTTAATCGCCAATCTTGCTCATCGTTGTATTCAAAGTGAATGAATATATCAATACAAATATCTTTAGAAGCTATATAATTGAATATTTCATTTGTATTAATTAATGTTTGATCGTCTTTTGTTAATTTAATTGCAGAGAAATTGGAGTGTTTTAGGCCAATTTCAAGGGTTATATGACTTTTAATTTTCTTATTTACAAAATGACTACAATTTAATTTTAGCGGTGAAGCTTTTAAATAATTTAATAGCCACACACTAATTCTGGACTTAAAATGATAATGAAACAAAGCATATTCAATATAGCTTTGTTTCATTTTAACTAATGTGTCATTCAATTTTAACACCCACTCTAGTCATTCAATCTACTCAATTCTTCATTCCAAGTTTCATTAGTTGGATCAATGATTAATAACTCGTTAAGCAATACTTTAGCTTTATCTTTTTGGCCAATTTCAATTAAATAAAAATAATAATCGCTTAAGAATAAACTCTGAGATTTCAATGTCGGATAAGCCAATTCATAGAAATGTTGGGCTTCAGTATCTCTTTCTTCTTCCCCATATGCATGTGCTAAGTGCCACATAAAGACAGGGTCAAAATCTTCTTCATCTACATAAGATAGGAGTGAAATGATGGCTTCATAATCTTCTTCTTGGCGGAATAAATCACTTAAGATAAGTAAAGGTTCATGGTAAGCATTATCTACTTCAAGTGCTTTTTTAAGAAGTTCTACCCCCTCATTCGCATCTCCATGTTCAATTTCTAAACTACCGGTAGAAACCATGAGCTCTTTATAAAATTGATTAAGACGTAACCCTTCTTTACCTGTTTCAATCGCATCTGGATAATTTTTTTCATTTTCATATAAAGATTGTAAATAAAAGTAACCTTGAATAAAGTCTGGATCTTTAGAAAGAAGTGTAGTCATAATTTTTATAGCTTCTTGAGTTAGATCATTTTTTTCATATGCGATAGCTTTTTTGAAAAAGTCATCAGAGATCATTTCATCTTCACTAATCTCATCAAATAACTGTATAGCATCACTATAATTTCCACTTTGTAACGCACAATCAGCCATTCTTGAAAATAAATTAATTCCATTTATTTCATATTCGCCTGTATCTAAAACAACTTCATATTCTCGTGTAGCACGAAGGTATTGTCCATCAAAATAAAGTAATTCTGCTAAAGCAAAATGAATAATTGGGTCATTAGGTTCTAATTCACGCGCTTCAGTTAATTTATCAATAGCAACTTCAGTCATATTGATTTGTTGATATAAGTCGGCTTCTAACATTAATTTTTCAGGTGACAATTCAACTTGATTTAAATATTCTAATGCTTCGTCTGTCTGATTTTCAGACATAAGCCCTTCGATAAAATAAATTAATAGTTCACTTTCATCTGGATACTTATGATATAACGTTCTAAACACTTCAAGACCTTGAGGTGTTAATCCAAAGTGATATAATGTTTCTCCTAAAATAAATAAAGCATCATCATTATTGGAAGTTAATGCTTCATTTACACGTGTATCTAAATGATCTAATTTTTGAAGATTGATATCGTCTATTAATTTATAGATATCTTCCATAATATTTTATCCCTCATTTTCTAAAAGCTTTAATTTCGGCAAGAAACCAGGGAATGATACATTTACTGCATCAAACTGACGTATCGTTAATGGTGAATCACTTAAAATAGATGCGACTGCAAGCATCATGCCAATTCTGTGGTCAGTTAAGCTATCTACTATAGCATTTCTAGTTAATTTAGAGGGATGAATAATTAATCCATCCTCAGTAGCTTGTAATTTAAAACCTAGTAAATTAAGCATATCTGCAGTTGTATCAATACGATTAGTTTCTTTTACCTTTAATTCCTCTGCGTCCTTAATCATACTTGTACCAGAAGCTTGAGTGCATAACAAAGCAATAATTGGCAATTCATCAATTGCTTTAGGAATTAAATCTCCTTCAATTGTGATGGGTTTCAAGTTGTTCGTATACTGAACTCTAATCGACGCAGTTGGTTCTGAAGATTCTGTAACATTAAATAACTCAATGTTACCATTCATTTGTTCAACGATATCTATAATACCTGAACGTGTAGGATTGATGCCAACATTATGAATTGTAATATCACTTCCAGGAGAAATCAAAGCAGCTACAATAAAGAAAGCGGCCGAAGAAATATCTCCTGGTACTACAAAGTCTTTAGGTTGAATATTGCTTATAGCATAAGGAGATGTTGTAATCACTTTTTGATTTACTTGTATTGGAATTTGATAATGTTTAAACATCGTTTCAGTATGATTTCTACTTATGTCTAATTCTGTAATTTGTGATGCTTCTTTTGAAAATAGACTTGCAAACAAAATTGCACTTTTAACTTGAGCACTTGCGACTTCCATTTGATAATTGATGCCATTAATGGCTGAAGGCTTAATAATAAGTGGTGTATAGTTATTTTCAATACCGTTAATATTTGCATTCATTAATTTTAAAGGTCTTAAAACACGATTCATAGGTCGTTTTCCTATCGATGCATCTCCAGATAAAACACACTCTATGCCCAATCCACTTAAAAGACCAGCAAGTAAGCGCGTTGTTGTACCAGAATTTCCAGTATATAACGTTTGATGTGGTATATTGAAATGTTGATATCCTGGAGAATTAACAATAAGACGATGTTCTTCAATTTCAATCTCCACACCTAAGAGTTTAAAAATTTCAATCGTACGTAAACAATCTTCACCTAGAAGCGGTTGTTCAATAATTGATTTACCTTTAGCGAGTGACGATAGCATAATTGCTCTATGCGTCATAGATTTATCTCCGGGCACTTCTATCTCACCCTTTAATGGACCATGAATATCTATTATTTGACTTGTTGTCACAGTATTTCACCTACTCTACTAATAATTGTAGTTGTTTAAATGATTGCTTCAATATATTTTTTTCTACATGATATACATTAGGTTTGCCTAATTTCTCGAGTAGAACCATTTGAATACCTTCACCATTATTCTTTTTATCTGATAACATATATTGATACATTTCTTCAAAATCAATCTGCTGGATTAAATCCAGCGGATAATTTAATTGATTCATATAATTAATGTAATGTTGAATATCAAATTGTGTGCCAAGAAGATGATTTGCCACAATAAATTGATAAATCATCCCAATCATAATGGCATGACCATGAGGTATTTTATACTTATATTCTACTGCATGTCCAAAGGTATGACCTAAATTTAAATATTTTCTAACATTACTTTCTTTTTCATCTTTTATAATAATGTTTAGTTTTGTTTTTATGCCCTTAAAAATAAATTGATCCATATCTTTAAGTGATTCAAGTGTTTTTCTATCTGAAAAGTGTTTTTCAATATCTTCTGTAGCAACTGTGCCAGTCAATAAAGCATGCTTATACACCTCAGCGTATCCACTTAAAATTTCATGATAAGGTAAAGTTTTTAAAAAATCCAAATCATATATGACTGCTTTAGGTCTATAAAATGCGCCTATAAGATTTTTACCATGGGAAGAATTTATTCCAACCTTACCTCCTACACTTGAGTCATGCGCTAATATTGTTGTAGGTACTTGTATAAAATCAACACCTCGTAATAAAGTAGAAGCTAAGAATCCTGTAAAATCTCCTGTGGCTCCACCACCTATAGCAACTAAACAAGTATTACGAGTAAGATTCATTCCTAGTAGTTGTTCCATGATAGCTTGATAATGATTAAACGTTTTCATTTTTTCGCCGGCAGGAACGATAACTTTTTGAATGTTTGAATTGTGACATATTGTTTCAAATTTATCTCTAAAATTAAAATCAACAAATTCATCTATAATTAAGAATACTTTATCGTAATCTTGAATATATTCGGATAAATATTTAAATGCATGATGTTCTACAATAATTGGATAATTATTACTGTGATATGTGGTTTGTAATTGCATGATATACCTCATTTCTAAAGGTTAATTAAAAAAGATGTTTAAAATTCTATATTTAACTTTCTACGTTCTTCAATTTGTTCTTTAAGTTGATCGATATGATTAGATTGGAATTCTTCTAAAAGAGCTTTAGCAACTTCAAAAGCAACGACATGCTCGCAAACAACACTTGCTGCTGGAACTGCACAACTATCTGAACGTTCTATAGTTGCTTTAAAATCTTCTTTAGTATTAATATCTACAGAATTTAAAGGTTTATATAAAGTTGGAATAGGTTTCATAACGCCATTTACAATGATAGGCATACCATTAGTCATTCCACCTTCAAAGCCACCTAAATGATTAGATCCTCTATAATAACCTCTTTCAGAATGATATAAAATTTCATCTTGAATTTCGCTTCCAGGTTTTTCAGCAGCTTTAAACCCTTCACCAAAGCTGACACCTTTGAAGGCATTAATACTTACAACACCTTGCGCAATACGTCCATCGAGTTTACGATCATAATGCACGTAGCTACCTACTGCAACTGGCATATTTTCAACCATAACTTGAACTACGCCACCTATAGAGTCGCCTTCCTTTTTAGCTTCATCAATTTTATCTCTCATTTTTTGAGCAATCGATTCATCAATCACACGTACATCATTTTTATCGATATTTTGTTTAAATGTTTCTGTATCGTATAACCCTTCATCTTTAATTCCACCAATTTCTACAACACGACTATACATATGAATGTCTAGTTGAGAAAGTAAAATTTTGGACACTGCTCCTACAGCTACGCGTGCAGCTGTTTCTCTTGCAGAAGAACGTTCAAGTACATTTCTCAAATCACGATGATTATATTTCATACCGCCAATTAAGTCTGCATGACCAGGTCTTGGCTTTGTAATTGTACGTTTCATATTTTCTCGTGCTTCGTCACTAATTGGTTCAATACCCATAATATTTCTCCAATGAGTAAAATCATCATTTTTAACTACAATTGTAATTGGACTACCTAAAGTAAAGCCATTTCTTACACCAGAAACAATTTCTACTGCATCTTTTTCAATTTGCATTCGACGTCCTCTACCGTAGCCACCTTGACGCTTAAACATTTCTTTATTTATCTCCTCAGCTCTCATTTCTAAGTTAGCTGGAACACCTTCAATAATTACTGTTAGTTGTGGACCATGGGATTCTCCTGAAGTTAAATATCTCATGAATAATAGCTCCTTTCCTTTACCACTTTAAATAGTATTATGTATTATTTGTTATCATATCATATTCAACGAAATTACATAACTAGTGTAGAATAATTGGTGTTTGAAAATTCAAATAATTTCATATAAAAAAGTACCTAAGACAACTGTTGTCTTAGGTACTTTCTAACATGTTGGCAGTCAATGGTTGAATGGAAAATAAATTCCAGTTTATTCCACTTTTAAAAAATTATTCTTCATAAAGCCAATTTTCCCTAATAGCTTCGTAGCTATATATTTCATCATCATTAAACCATAAATTGATTTCTCTTTCAGCAGATTCTACAGAGTCTGATCCGTGAATAATATTTCTCCCTACTGTTAAACCATAATCGCCTCTTATAGTACCGGGATCGGCTTCAGTGGGATTTGTTTTTCCGATAATATGTCTAGATACCGCAACTGCGTCTTCTCCTTCAACAACCATGGCAAACACAGGTCCAGAAGTTAAAAATGAAACAAGTTTATGAAAAAACGGCTTCTCTGTATGTTCAGCATAATGTACGTTAACAGTATCTTTAGTTGGAATTATAAATTTACCGCCAACTATTTTTAAACCTTTTCTTTCAATTCTAGAAATAATTTCTCCTATTAAATTACGTTGTACTGCATCTGGCTTAATCATTAAAAAAGTGCGTTCCATTATACAAATCCCCCTAATTAAAAAAATTGATTTAATATGTATAAATACATTTAATAGAAAACAACCTACTACTACTAAATACTAACAGGTTGTTAAAGCGCTTTCAACTTTTTTCTATTTTTAAGTATTTCTAGATCGCATTCTTTTAATAAGCTTTCTAAATAAATTTTGAGCATTTGGTTCCTCTAATTGATCAATTAAGTCGAGTGCTTTATTTAAATAGTGATCGCTCACTTCTTGAGATTGTGTGATACTATTTGAATTCTTGATTTGATCAATAAGTGGGCCAAATTGATTTTTATTTGTCAGGTGTGATAACTCAGCAATTTGTTTTTTGAAAACTGGGTCTTTTTTCATCTCTAATAAAACTGGTAATGTAATATGGCCATTCATTAGATCACTACCCACAGGTTTACCTAATTTTTTCTCAGTACTTGTAAAATCTAAAATATCATCTACAATTTGAAAACTCATTCCAATATAATGACCAATCATTTTTAATTTTCGAATCGTCTCATTATCAGCTTGTGATGTTATTGCACCAACTTCCGTTGAAAGTTGAATAAGCAACGCCGTTTTTCTATTAATACGTCTCAAATAGTTCGTAATATTTTGATGACTATTAAATTGGTCTTGGAATTGGAAGAGCTCGCCTCTACAAACATCAACAATTGCGTTAGAAATAATAGTATGAACACGATGATCTTCAATTTTAGAAAGTTGTTTTAAACCTAAAGCTAGTAAGAAATTGCCAGTTAGGATAGCGGTAGTAACATCCCATTTTTTTTCAATCGTCAATTTACCACGACGTTTGTCACTTTTATCAATCACATCATCGTGCACAAGTGTTGCCATATGAATTAATTCTAAAGCTACTGCAACATGATACGTATCTTCAGTAATTTTTTTTGGTCCAAACTGACTACTAAGAAGAACAAATGCTGGACGCACTCGTTTGCCACCCGAAGATAATAAATGAAATGCTGCTTCTTGTAATACAGAATCATTACTTTTAATAGCATTTTTTAAACGCTTTTCAACATTTTTAATTTCACTATTCATACTTAACTTTGCCACATTAATCACCTTTTATTTAGTAGAACTTTCTATTTATAGCCAAGGTGCATTGCAGCAACGCCACCTGTAAAGCTACGAACTTTTACATGACTGAAACCAGCCTGTTCAAATAAACGCTTTAATTTAGTTTTATCTGGAAAATTGAATGTAGATTGTTGTAACCATTCATATTCTTCCTTAGATTTAGCAAACAACTTCCCGAAAATAGGCATCACAAATTTAAAGTAAAGTTTATAAACTTGTTTAAATACGGGTAATGTTGGTTGACTTGTTTCTAAACATACAATCATACCGCCTGGTTTCAATACGCGATTTAATTCTTTTAATGTTGCTAAATAATCAGGCACATTTCTTAAACCGAAACCAATGGTTACATAATCGTATGTGTTATCTTCAAATGGTAAATTCATAGCATCGCCGTGCACTAAGTGAATATTAGGCATTGATTTAGTTTTTTCTTTACCAACTTCAAGCATATTTTCACTGAAATCTAAACCTGTAACTTCTCCATTAGGTCCTACTGCTCTACTTAAAGCAATGGTCCAATCTGCTGTACCACAACATACATCAAGTGCTTTACTTCCAGGTAACACATTCATATCTTTCATTACATGTTTACGCCATATTTTATGTTGTTCGAAGCTTATTATATTGTTCAATCGATCATATTTTTTAGAAATATTTTGAAAAACCGTATGAACTTGTTCTTTTTTTGCATTATTTTCAGTCATTAATTATTACCTCTACTTTTCTCTTTATCGCTTTGCTTTATATGTTTAATAATTTGGTTGATTTCATCTTCATCATATTCACTTAAATAAGAGGGATAATATTGATGTACCCCATTAAATAATTTTTCAAATATTTCATATTGAGAGATCTCAATATCTGTAAAATGAGAAATAGTTATAAAAGGGAAAAGTGTTTCTATATCTAACACAGCCTTATATATATCATGACGCTCGAGTGAATGATGATGCAATGAAGTTTTAAGCTCATTAGATTTGATAATCGCTTCACTCATTAGTCTTTGATATGATACATCACCAATTTCAGATATTAAAGTATAAAAATGAGCACTTAATAAGTCACCAATTAGAATTGATTTCTTAGATAATTTATTTTTAGAAATATCATCTAGATGCTTCATTGAAGTATCAATAGTGAGGCAGGCAAGTTTAGCATTTTCTGGAATATTAAAATGATCTAAAACATCACTTAATCCTTTATTAATGTGAATTGCTTCATATTCATTAATTCCTTTAAGCCTTTGAGTAATTTGTCTATTTAATTTGCTTAATGTTCTTTCCATGTTCACACCTCACGTTAGTATCAATATACATATTAACATTATATTCATAAAAATAAAATATAGTGCTTATGACGAAAATAACTTCATAGTCGCTTCACAGTGAATTGTACAATTATAAATAAAACATATGTATTTAGAATTAAACAATATATAAAATAAAAAGCCCTTATAGGGCTTTTTTAAGTAAATTATTTTACAGCATCTTTTAATGCTTTACCAGCTTTGAATGCTGGAACTTTACTTGCAGGAATTTCGATTTCTTTACCTGTTTGAGGGTTACGTCCTTTACGTGCAGCACGTTCACGTACCTCGAAGTTTCCGAAACCAATTAATTGAACTTTTTCACCTTTAGAAAGTGAGTTTTGAATTGATTCGAAAACAGCATCTACTGCTGAACCAGCTTCTTTTTTAGTTAAATCAGCTTGTTCTGCAACCGCATTGATTAAGTCAGTTTTATTCATTATGAGTTCACCTCCGGATGAATGATAATGATAAATTTATATCATTATGGTATGACTTTAACACAATAATTCCCTTTACCGCAACGATTTATATACTTAAAACGTTGAATTGTCAGTATTTCGTGAATAATTTTATAAAATATTTGTGTTAAATAGCAAAATTACACTTTATTCAGCTTTTTTATCTCGCCCCATTAAATCTTTCACGCTATCTTTCACTGGTTTATCTTCAAATAATACTTTGTATAAAGCATTGGTTATTGGCATATCAACATTTTGAGACTTCGCTAAATGATATACTGAATTTGTTGTGTAAATTCCCTCAACAACCATATTCATTTCGTTAAGTGCTTCTTCAGTCGTTTTACCTTTTCCTAATTTATATCCCAAAGTATAATTTCTTGAATGAGTAGACGTACACGTTACAATTAAATCACCAATGCCACCAAGACCTAGAAAAGTCATAGGATCAGCCCCTAGCTTTTCACCTAGTCGACTAATCTCAGCTAAACCTCTTGTCATTAAAGCCGCTTTAGCATTATCACCATAACCCATTCCAGCAACAATACCACTTGCTACAGCAATAATGTTTTTAAGTGCACCACCTAGTTCTACTCCTATCAAATCATTATTAGTATATACTCTTAAGTAATCATTCATGAATAAATCTTGAATAAGTTTACTTATGTGTTCATCTTTTGACGAAGCTGCAACAGTTGTGGGTTGTTTAATTACAACTTCTTCAGCATGACTTGGTCCAGATAGTACCCCTACGCCATTTTTATGGTTCTTAGATACTGAATCTTCAATCATTTCTGATACACGTTTAAATGTTTCATTTTCAATACCTTTTGCAACGTGAATAAACGTTTTTTTAGTTTTAATATGTTGATCAATTTCAGTCACAACATTCCTAATTGCTTTTGTAGGTAAAGCAATTAAAAATATATCTGAAAAATTAACTGCTTGTTCTAATTGACTTGTTGCTTTAATCGTTTCATTTAATGTTACGTCTTTCAAGTACCGTTTATTTTGATGAGATTGATTGATTTCATCTACAGTATTTTCATTTTTCCCCCACATTAAAACTGAATGGCCATTCTCTGCTAAAACATTTGCTAATGCAGTACCAAAACTTCCTGTACCAAAAACCGTAATCTTAGTCATCTTAATCTCTCCTCTTAGTTTCTTCTTCTAGGGATGATATGAATAGGCGTTCCTTCAAAACCAAATGCATCTCTAATTTGATTTTCGAGATAGCGTTTATAAGAAAAATGCATTAACTCAACATCATTTACAAATACAACAAATGTTGGTGGTTCAATAGCCACTTGAGTAGTATAGAAGACATTTAAACGTCTACCTTTATCTGTAGGTGTAGGATTCATTGAAATAGCATCTGTTACTACTTCGTTAAGTGTTGAGCTTTGAACACGTTTTTTGTGATTTTCACTTGCTTCTCTAATATAAGGGAAAAGTGTTTTTAATCGTAGTCGCTCTTTTGCCGATACGAAAGCGATAGGTGCATAATCTAAAAATTGAAATTGATTACGTACATCGTCAGCAAATTTTTTCATGGTATTAGTATCTTTTTCTACAGCATCCCATTTATTTACGACAATCACCATTGCTTTTCCTTCTTCATGAGCATATCCAGCAACACGCTTATCTTGTTCAATAATTCCTTCTTCGGCATCAATAACTAATAACACCACATTTGAACGCTCAATTGCTTTTAAAGCTCTTAATACAGAGTATTTCTCAGTTGATTCATATACTTTACCTTTTTTTCTCATACCTGCTGTATCTATTAACACATAATCTTGTCCATCATAGCTATACTCAGTATCTACAGCATCTCGAGTTGTACCTGCTACATTTGATACAATAACACGTTCTTCACCTAAAATGGCATTTACTAAACTAGATTTGCCCACATTTGGACGACCAATAATAGATAAACGAATAGTGTCATCATCATATGGATCACTATCTTCTTCTTTAAAATGTTTAACGACTTCATCTAATAAATCACCTAGACCTAAACCATGTGAACCAGAAATTGGATAAGGATCGCCAAAACCTAAAGAGTAAAAATCAAAAATATCACTTCTCATTTCAGGATTATCTACTTTGTTTACTGCTAAAACAACAGGTTTTTTTGATTTATAAAGTAATTGAGCTACCATTTCATCACTTTGAGTGAGACCTTCCCTTACATTTACCATAAAGATAATTACGTCTGCTTCATCAATAGCGATTTCTGCTTGAGCTCTTATTTGTGTTTGGAAAGGTGCATTTCCGATTTCGATGCCTCCAGTATCAATGATATTAAATTCATGTGTTAACCATTCGCCTGAAGAATAAATACGATCACGCGTAACACCTGGAGTATCTTCAACAATTGATACACGTTCACCTACTACTCTATTAAAAATTGTAGACTTACCCACATTAGGTCTACCTACAATTGCTACAATAGGTTTAGTCATAAGCTAACTTCCTCTCTTTCTAAAATCTCTATAATTTTATCATATGCAATGATGATTTAAAAACAAGTATATATTGTCATACGATAGATAGTGAGTAAAGATAAATAAAAAAGAGCAAGAAAGAATTCTATTTGAATATCTTTTCTTGCTCTCATCATTAAATTAAATAATAAAATATTTAATATTAGAATTTTAAGTTTTTAAATTTATCACCAAAAACGTCACCTAATGTTGGATTGTCTTCATCTGTTTCATTAGATAAATATGATTGAGTTGTAGCTTCGTCACTTTCAATCACATCTTCATTTGGTAATGTAGCTTTAATAGATAAAGAAATACGCTCATTTTCTTCATCAATACCTAAAATTTTAACGCTCACTTGTTGTCCTGGTTCTAACACTTCACTTGGTGTACCAATATGTTTATGAGCAATTTCTGAAATGTGTACAAGTCCTTGAACACCAGGAGCAATTTCCACAAAAGCACCAAAGTTAGCCAAGCGAATTACTTTACCTTCGATAACGTCGTTTTCGTGGAATTTACCTTTAATATTTTCGAATGGAGTTGGTAAAGTATCTTTAATAGATAAAGAAATACGCTCAGAATCTTTTTCAACAGATTTAACTTTAACGTCCACTTCTTGTCCAACGCTTACCACGTCTTCAGGAGATTGAACATGCTCATGTGATAATTCTGATACGTGAACTAATCCATCAACGCCACCAATATCTACAAAAGCACCAAAGTTAGTAAGACGAGCAACTTTCCCTTTGATAACGTCCCCTTCATTAAGTGAATCTAATAACGATGCTTTTTTAACGTCATTTTCAGCTTGTTCAACTGCTTTACGGCTTAAAATGACTCTATTATTTTCAGGATCTAATTCTTCTACTTTAAGACGAATTGTTTGTCCTTCAAATACAGAGAAATCTTCAATGAAATCAGTTGAAATGAGTGACGCAGGAACGAATCCTCTTTGGCCCACATCCACAACTAAGCCACCTTTAACTACTTCAGTAACTTTAGCTTCGATTACTTCGTCATTATCAAGCTTTTCTTGTAAATATTCATATGATTTTTCGGTTTCAAGTTGACGTTTTGATAAAATGTAAGCGCCTGATTCATTTTCTTCGTCAATTTCAATTTTGGTTACATATGCTTCAATTTCATCACCTTCTGAAATAATCTCACTTGGATTTTCAATGTGATGAGTTGAAAGTTGGCTAATTGGAATAATTCCATTATATTTAGCCCCATCAATATGAACTACTACTTGTTTATCTTCAACTTGTTGAACTTTTGCAGTGACTTTGTCACCTTCTTTAATATCATTAATCATTGATTCATTGAATTCTTCAGTCATCATGTTTGCCTCCTTATACACTACATAACTATAACATCTTATAAACACAAGGAATTGTCAAGAAATACCCCTTTAGTTTCATAAGTTTTTAAAAAATATATCATTTTTTAAAATTATTTAATATTGAGCAATAGAAAAAATATATTTATTAATATCAATAAAAATCGAAACTTATGATTGAATATAAGATTAAGAAAATTTATTGTTTATATTTCCATAATTAATTATATATAACTAAAATAGCTATTTAAAATAATTCGCTTATATTTTAGTCATTTGACGAATTAAATTAAATAGCTATGTACAAAAATTACAGATTCTCTACTAATTTTAATATTTCTTCAGTTACTTCTTCTATAGTTTTACTCGTTGTATCCACTGTTATAGCATCTTCCGCTTTTCTTAAAGGTGAAATATCACGATTCATATCGTAATGATCTCTTTCTTCAATTTCTTTTTTTAATTGATTTAAAGTGGAAGAAATGCCACGTAATTCATTCTCTTTTTGTCTTCTTTCAGCTCTTTCATCTACAGAGGCAATCATATATACTTTTAACTCAGCATCTGGAAGAACGACGGTACCAATATCTCTACCGTCCATAACAATTCCTTTTTTTATTGCTAATTCTTTTTGTTTTTGTACGGCGTATGTGCGTACAGGTTCTTTTGATGCAACATATGAAACATGTTGCGTGACATCATTTTCTCTTAGATAGTCTGTCACATCCTCGTTATCTAAAATAATTCGTTGTCCTTTTGATGGATTGTAAGTTAATTCTAAAGAAGTATGATTAATTAAATTTTGAAAATCTTCAGGAGCATCTTGCTTTAAATATTTATACGTTATTGCACGATACATTGCACCAGTATCGACATAAATCATTGATAATTTACTAGCCACTTGTCTTGCAATTGTACTTTTTCCAGCAGCAGCAGGACCATCTAATGCAATATTAATTGGATTCATAACATTTTTCCTTTCTTGTTGTTTTATCTGTATTATTTTATCATAAATATATATTTTAAAAATAGGAGGAGTTTAATGAAAAAAATACTTGTTATTCATACAGGTGGAACAATTAGTATGTCTCAAAATCAACTCAATCAGGTCGTTACAAATGACATCAATCCTATTTCATTACATAAAAACATCATAGGTCAATATGCAAATGTATATGAAATAAGTCCTTTTAATGTCCCATCACCACATATCACACTTTCTCATGTAATAAAGTTAAAAGACATCATTATTAAGGAATTTTCTAAGAATCATTATGATGGATGTGTGATTACACATGGCACAGATACGTTAGAAGAAACAGCTTATTTGCTCGATTTAACAATCGATATAAGTCAACCTATTGTTATAACAGGTGCGATGCGTTCATCAAACGAGATTGGTTCAGATGGGCTATATAATTTTATTTCAGCAATTAGAGTTGCAACTTCATTAGAAGCTTCTGATAAAGGCGTGATGGTCGTATTTAATGACGAAATACATACTGCGAGAAATGTTACTAAAACACATACTTCGAATATCAATACCTTTCAGAGTCCTAATCAAGGCCCTTTAGGTATCTTAACTAAAGATCGTGTTCAATTCTATAATCGTCCATATCGACAAACAGTATTTCCAAGAATAGATGAGAGTTTAAATGTGCCATTAATTAAAGCGTATATGGGGATGACTAAGGATGTTTTAGAATTTTATGCTCAACAAAATGTTCAAGGTATAATTATTGAAGCGTTAGGCCAAGGTAACTTACCCCCAAGTTGTTTAAAAGGTATTGAATCGTGTGTCAAAAAAGATATTCCTATCGTACTTGTGTCTCGCTCATTTAATGGCATTGTAAGTCCAGTATATGATTATGAAGGTGGAGGTTTTCGATTAGCTGAAGAGGGACTTATTTTTTCTAACGGATTAAATGGCCCTAAAGCAAGATTAAAACTTTTAATTGGTTTAAGTAATCATATGAATCACAAGGAATTGAAAGAATACTTTGAAACTTAAAAAAGAGAGAAACAATGATGATGCACTCATTGTTTCTCTCTTTTAATTAAAATAAATGAAATTTAACTTTCTAGTGGAGTTTGTTTTTTTCTTAAAATACTTTGAGCGATAATGCCACCATGGTATTTACCGTTTTCAATGAAAATTGAATTATTATCATTACCAGCTGCTATAACACCAGCAATATAACAGTTTTCCACATTTGTTTCATACGTTTCTTTGTTATAAATTGGAGCTGTTCCAAATTCATTAGTATGAATATCTATACCAATAGATTGTAAAAACTCATAGTCTGGATGATAACCAATCATTGCAAAAACAAAGTCATTTGGTATTGTTACTGTTTCACCATTTTTTTCATAAGTTACTGAATGTTGAGTGATTTCAGTAACATTTGCATCAAATTCCATATCGATTTTTTCATGGTTAACTAAAGATTCAAAATTTGGTAAAATCCAAGGTTTAATTGCTGCTGAATATCGATCTCCACGATATAATACAGTCACATTTGCCCCAGCCTTTTCCAATTCCAAAGCTGCATCTACTGCAGAATTCTTACCTCCAATAACCACAACATCTTGATTGAAGTATGGATGTGCTTCTTTAAAGTAATGTTTAACCTTAGATAAATCCGCACCTTTAACATCTAAAGTATTATGTTGACCGTAATAACCAGTCGCAACTGTTAAAAATTTACATTCATACACGTCTTTAGTTGTTGTAATTGTAAATTTATTTCCAATTTTTTTAACTGTTAATACTTCCTCAAAAGGATGTACATTCAACTGATGAAATTTTACTACTTCTCTATAATAGACAAGTGCTTGGTTACGACGAGGTTTACTTTCCTCTACAATAAATGGCACATCGCCAATACTTAATTTATCGCTAGAAGAGAAAAAAGTTTGATGCGTAGGATAATGATAAATGGCATCTACAATATTACCTTTTTCAATTACTAGTGTTTCTATGCCTTTTTTCTTTTGCTCAATGGCTGCACTTAAACCACATGGGCCTCCACCAATAATAATACTTTCAATTGTTTGCATGTTTAATGGCCTCCTTTAATCACTAACATATTATATCAGTTTACTGATATATTTCTAAATAAAAATATTTACATTATTATTTACTTATCTTCAAATGAACATAAAAAAGATACACCATTTTAGGTGTATCTTTTTTAATACATTCAGATATTATTGAGGAATAACTAATTTTTGACCATTTACAATATTATTACTAGTTAAGCCATTAGCTCGTTTTAATTTATTTACATTTTCAACTGTACCTTCACCATAGTATTGAATTGCAATACGATATAAATTATCATTACCAGATACTACGTGAGTTTGTTGGCCAACACTATTACTTGATTGTGTGTTATTTTGAGTTGATTGAGAATTTGAGTTATTATCTGAACTTGATGAATTATTATATACATTTGATTTATTGTTATCATTTTCAGATGTTGCATTTTCAGTAGAATTTTTATCATTATTATCATTTGATGTACTGTTTTCTGTTGTAGCTACTTCATTTGACTCATCACTATCTTTTTTAGTGCTATTATCTGATTCACTTGATTTATCTTCTTTTGTTGCTGCTGTTTCATTTGATTGGTCTTTTTCATTTGTAGCATTGTCTTTGTCTTTATCTTTATCTTTGTTCTCAGTTTGTTCTGTTTTATTATCTGCAGTGTTATTATTCTTATCTTTATGGTCATTGTTAAGATACATGCCAATAAAAATAGCTAGAGCAGCTAAAATAAGTAATAAAGCTATGAGTGGAAGTAAAATTCCCATTAAACCACGTTTTTTCTTACCGTTATGTGCTTGGAAACCATCATTATCTTCGTATTCACGATGTTTATCATCATCATGATGATTTAGATTGTTATGTTCATTATGATGTTTATGTTTAGAAGCAGCAGCACCAGCAGCACCTGCTCCAGCTGCGCCAGCACCGACTGCAGCAGCTTTTTTGCCTTTATTTCCTTTTTTTCTGTGATGTTTATTATCTAGTTCATTATTATCTTCGTTGTCATGTTGAACACTTCTATTTTCATTATCTCTATAATTTTCCTCATCATGACGATTATTTTTACGTTTTTTATTACGTGATGCTTTTGCTCCAACAGCTCCAGTAGCAGCAGCTCCTCCAGCAATGGTTGCATCTTTTCCGATTTTGGAATGATGATCTTCATGTCTATCATTATCTTGATCAAAATCACGATGACGACGATGATCACTATTCATTCTATCATCACTATTATCATCATTTTCATAACTATCGTCCTCAAAACGATGATTAGAATTATTACGACGATCATCATCATTATGACGATCATTTAAATTAGAATGACGGTTGCGTTCATCATAATGCTCATCTATATTGGAACGTTGATTATTCTCATCATTCTCGTGATTATGATGAGAGTTACTTTCGTTATGTACTTTGTCAAATGTTTCCTCATCATAACGGTCATCTAATGAACCTTCTTCATAATCATTAACCTGATCGTTAAATTTTTTGTTACGACTAGAAGATTGGTTTCTTCTTCTTTGTCGTCTTTGTGCATTTCTTGGTGGAAACTGTTGATCAGTTTCATTGTTAAAATTGTCTATTTCATCGTTAGTTTCATTATTTACACGATCGAATTGATCGTTTGAATCTATCGATTGTCGATTTTTTTCAAAATCATCCTTAAAATTATCTCTAGACATAGTCAACATCCTTTCTTTTTCTTATTTTAATTGTCACATTATTTATACCCAAGTAATGCATAAATATGTATCATTTTTTAAATTTCTTATAAATCATTTTGTAATTTAATTATATCCTGTATAAAATATTTTAGTAAAGTAAAGTCACTAAACTCTAAATAAGTTTTTAATTTTTTCATTGAAAGTAAATTGTCTTTTAACTTTTTTTCTGTTGTAACACTCAATTTTACTTAAATCTGAATCATTGTCACAACATTCATTAGATTGATTAGGAGATTCTCCAAAAAATTCCAGTAAAAATTTTCTTCTACATTGATCTATACGAGTATAACCTATGATTCTTTGATAACCAGCTTGTTTACGTATATATGAGGTTTTAAAAATGTGTTTCAATTCTTTAAATGTATAATTTTGGTGTAATACTGTTAAAATTTCTTCTTTATTAGGTGGAAGGAATGCGCCTAACTCAAAAGTTTCGACATCTTCTGATACGATAGCATCATTAAAGAGTAACGTCTCTAGAATATAAGCATCGTCTGGTTGATATAGACTAATCGCTTGACTTTGTTTTCCATCTCTCCCAGCTCGTCCAATTTCTTGTAAATAATTTGAAGGACTAGATGATAAATGAAAATGAATAACAGTCCGAATGTCTTTTTTATTAACCCCCATTCCAAAAGCACTAGTAGCTACAATAACTGGAATAAAATTATTAATAAATTGATTTTGAACAGTTTGACGTTCTTGATAAGTTAAATCCCCATGATAAATACCAGTTAAATATCCATGTTGATAAATGAGTTTTGCGAGTTGTAAGCATATTTTCTTAGATGATACATAAATAATTGTGGGACCTGAAGATTCAATAAATTTCAATAACCATTCTATTTTTTCGTCGTCATCCTTGAAATTAAAATGTGATAACGAAATATTTTTACGATTCATAGTAGTTTGTATAGTGTTTAATTTAACTTTTAAAATATGTTCTAAATCACTTGTTAAATGTGGCGGTGCAGTAGCAGTTAATGCTAAAATAGTCGCTAATTTAAAATGATGAGTGATTTGACCAATAAGTGCGTAATGCGGTCTAAAATCATATCCCCATTCTGATAAGCAATGTGCTTCATCTAATACTACTAAACCAAATGGAATGTTTTTAATTAAATTGAAATGATGAGATTGAAGAATAAATTCAGGACTTAGAAATATAAAACGACTTTGATTTAATACATTGATATTTTCTTTTTTTTCTTGTTCATCCATACCTGAATGAATACACACAACCCTTCGTTCACCTTGAGATTTAAGTTGCATCACTTGGTCATCCATTAAAGAAATTAGCGGTGAAATAATAAGAGTAGGTTTTTGTTGCATATAAGTTGGAAATTGATAACACAGACTTTTCCCACTACCTGTTGGCAAAACACCAAGTGTATGATTGCCTTGTAATACACTTTCTATGACCTCTTTCTGACCTGGGTGAAAACTTTCATGTCCAAACCATTGTTTAAGATTGTTCTCTAACATTCATTTCACCTCTTTCTATCCCAACAATCATGAGTTTAATTTCAAAGTATGATAAATGATCAAACTCTTGTTTATATCGTTTTAATCTTTCTCCTTTATGCTCTGTATAGTATTGAGTAAATTGAAAAATATCTTTTTTCTCCACATAATTTTCGTAATTTTTCTCATAACCTTTAATAAATAATTCTAAAATATGATCTTCTATTGTATTAAGTTTAACATTCTGTGCAATTGCGATTTCATTTAAACTCAAACCTTGATGAAGATATTGTTGAGTAATAGATGTTTTATTTAATAATGATGAAAGAATAATACATTCAGACAATATAGGATAACGTTGTTTATTTTCAATTTCACTTCCTAAGGTGACTAAATTATTCAATTCTAATGTATATAATTTTGAAATAGAAATATTCTCAATCAAACTTACCTGTTGTCTTGTATACATAGGCTCATCATAACCATGCAAATAATAATGAAGGTAACACTTATTATTATTATTTAAACTGATTGCTTGAAATAAATCAGTCACTTCATTTTCAAAGTCTTTTATTAAATCATTTTCAATAATAGTTCCATAAACCTTTTTAACTTTATTTTGAATAATAACCTGTTGGTTCATTGGTACGAATTTAAGTTGATGATGGAGATATTGAGATATCGTCTGAATTAATAATTGAATACATTTAAAAGTATTATTAAGACTATCATAAGTGAATCGAGGATGCACCTTGATATTTAATTCTTTTATATCATTTTTATTTAAAAGTCGTTCAAATGTCTGATATTTTAATTTAGGTAAACTATGATATAATGATAAAAGTTGTTGAGAGCTCGCATCAAAAAACGTTTGATGTGACTTTTTTCCACTTAAAATATTATATATACTTTTATTAGTTTTATAATTGAATGAGTGATGTTTAACATAACTAATCATTTCTTGCATGAGTGAACTCCTCTTTTATAGAACTTTTATATCTAGAATATAATAAAATTATTTATTATGACTAGTGTAGCATTTTTATCAAAGGAGGCGAATAAAATGGCAAAGTACACAATCGTTGATATGGATACATGTATTGCTTGTGGTGCTTGTGGCGCTGCTGCACCAGATATTTACGATTATGATGACGAAGGTATTGCTTTCGTAATCCTTGACGATAATCAAGGTACTGCAGAAGTACCAGAAGAATTATATGAAGATATGGAAGATGCTCTTGAAGGCTGTCCAACTGATTCAATTAAAATTGAAGAAGAGCCTTTTGATGGAGATGCCTTAAAATTTGAATAAATCCGTAAATAAAATTGCATTACCATAATTATAATATAAAACCTCCGATGATTCCTACTAAGAAGTCATCGGAGGTTTTGATTTTATTTCAATACTTTTTTTAAACGGCGATATAGCAAGATAAAAATAATCGATATTACACATCCTTTAATAATATTAAAAGGAATAATACCAGATAAAATAATTACTTTTAAATTAGTAAATACATCACCAAGATTAAATATCATGCCATATAAAGGTAGTAAGACAAAATAATTTAAAATACTTAAAACGATAGTCATTGCAATAGTGCCGGCAACTAATCCTATAATTAGTGAACGACGAGATGAATATTGTTTACGATGACTAACAAAATAAGCTGTTAGTAAAAAACTAGCCCCTGCTAAAAAATTTGCCACAGGCCCAACAGGATCGCCAATATTAAATAAGAAATTTAATATATTTTTAATTAATGCTACAAGAAGACCAGATAAAGGACCAAAAATAAAAGTAGCTAATAAAGTCGGTACATCACTAAAATCTAATGTTAAGTATGGAGGCAAAAATGGTAATGGAAATTTCAAAAATGTTAATATGAATGCAATTGCACTCAACATACTTATGGTAATTAAACGTTTATTTTGTTGCATATTCAGTTTTCTCCTTCCATTCATCTTACTAAGAATTGGAGGATACTTTTACACAACAAAAAACCTCCACCTTCTCCCATCCAGACTATACTGTCGGCTTCAGATTTACACTGAATCAGCCACTTCCATTGAAGCGGGTCGCAGGCTCAAATTACTGCCGGTTGGGAATTACACCCTACCCCGAAGATGAATTATTGAATTTATCATTTAAAATTTATATTACATGAATAACTCCTTCATTGCAATATCTCTGTTTATTTATAAAAATGAGAGATATGGTTCATCAATTTCGTCGACTGATTTTAAATTAATATGAAATGAAATATTAATTTAAAAAAACTATAGATATAAAAACGCTCTTCAAAGTTTTATCTTTAACTTTGAAGAGCATAATCTCAAATAATTTGGATATTTAATCCTATTTTGTCGAAAGTTAATTATTTAGAATCTATAGAAGGTTTAGGTAATTTAATAATAAAGGTTGTGCCTTTATTCACTGTACTTTCTACAGAAATAATTCCGCCATGCTCTTGAATAATCATCTTACTAATAAATAATCCTAAACCAGTTCCTTGTTTACCTCTAGTTCTAGAAGCTTCTACTTTATAAAAACGATCAAATACATGATCAAGATGTTCGGGAGCAATGCCGCTACCTGTGTCTTTTATATTTAAAAATTGGTACTGACTATCTTTATTAGCAGTAATCGTAATTGAATCTCCAGGATGTGTATAGCGTGTTGCATTATCAATTAAGTTTGTGAGTACTTGATCAATTCGATCAGCATCGTAATTCCATAAATCATCTTCATTAATATTTGGTAACAAGTCTATGTTTAGTTCTAAATCTTGTGCTTGTTGACGATATTTAAGTTGTATTTTACGTAATAATGGCATTATAGGCTGTATTTCTTTATTAATGGCTAATCCTTCCGCATCCATTCTTGCAACATTTAAAAGCTCGTTGACAAGGCGATTAAGTCGTTTTGTTTCATCTAATACAATTGATAGTGATTCTTTGATTTCGTTAGGTTCTGTTACAATGCCATCGACTATCGATTCAGTATAACCCTGTAATAACGAAATCGGTGTACGGAGTTCATGGGATACGTTTGCGATAAAATCTTTTTTCATTTGATCAAGATTATGTTCATTTGTCATATCTCTTATGATGATTACAATCCCGCTACGACCATCTTGTTGAATACGATCAATATAGCTCATTATAAACACATAATACTTAGAGTTTATTGTATATTCATTAAACTCTGTACCTTTTGAATGAAATGTGGCATTAATTTGATTTTTAATTTCTGAATAAATAGATTTATCAATTGTCGGTAGTATTTGGTCTGCCATTTTGTTAGATAAAATAATTTCACTTTTATCATTTAAACCCACTACACCTTCAATCATAGAATTAAATAAACGATCACGAATATTTTTTTGAGTAGATAAAGCTTCAATGTGTTCTTGAATTTTATAACTCATATTATTAAACGTATAAGAAAGTTCACCAATTTCATCTTTCGTATTTACTGTTGTTTTTTGAGAGTAATCTCCATTCGATACATTGATTGCCTGTGTACTTAATTTTCTAAGTGGCTTAGTGATACGATTAGATAAAAAGAACGCAAAAATCGTTGAAACAATTAAAAATACAATGGCAGTAATTAAAATAATAATGGTAATTGCATTATTAGTATCTTCAATTGTTTTTAAATCTTGATATATAAATACGCCACTAAACTTAGCATGTTTACGATCTTGAGATTGCATCGGATATCCTAAAAGAATATAAGAATGGGATGCTCCTTTTTCACTTATTGTGACGTTTTGTGTGGCAGATTTCCCTGTATCAAATACTTTATTAAAGTTATCGTTGTTTTGAATTTCTTTTAACATTCTTTTTTTAATCAGATTATATGATTTTTCTGCTGACATATTTTTATTAGACATAATAATAACGCCACCTGTACCATCAATCAATTCCTGACTATGTTGTATGGCAAGTGACTTGTTATCAGCTTTTTCAACAAGATGACTAATCCTTGAAGCATCTTCTCTTATAGCGTTTTCTGTTTGTTGGGTGTAATAATATTGAATAAATGTAATTAATGCTGCACTTAATAAAATTAAAACTGTCGTTACTATAAATATTATAGTTAACCACAGTTTTATAACAACACTATTTAGTCGATTCATCATTTGTATTGACCTCAAATTTGTAACCGACACCCCAAACGGTCTGAATCATATGTGCTGCTTCTTCAGAAACTCGATTTAATTTTTCTCTTAATCGTTTAACATGTGTGTCTACAGTTCTTAGATCACCATAAAATTCATAATGCCAAACTTCTTTTAATAGTTGTTCACGATCAAATACTTTATTAGGTGTTTTTGCTAAGTATATTAATAGCTCATATTCTTTTGGAGTTAAATTCACTTGTTGTTGATCCGCTAATACACGATGTGCATCATTATCGATAATAAGATGATTAAACTCAATGACATCTCTTGCATGTGGTTCGTTTTGTTCTGGTTTAGATGTTTGAGTTCTACGCAGTAATGCTTTCACTCTTAATACGACTTCTCGGGGAGAGAAAGGCTTCACTATATAATCATCTGCACCTGATTCGAATCCTTCCACACGATTGGTTTCTTCGCCTTTAGCTGTAAGCATAATAATAGGCGTATCTTTATGCTCACGTAATTTTGATGACATTTCAATACCATCCATTTCAGGCAACATTAAATCTAAAAGAATGCACGCATAGTCATTTTCCATAGCAAGTTCATATGCTTCTCTACCATCACTTGCTTCATGGATAGTAAACGATTCTCTTTCTAAGTAAAGCTTTAATAATCTTCTGATTCTATCTTCATCGTCTACAATTAATATTTCATTCATCATTACAATATACCTCCTACACATGCTCTATACCATTTTAATTATAGCATATTCACTATATTAAAGCTTTCGATTCAATTGACTTTGTGAAAAAAATAGCAAAATATCTTTTTTGATGTAGGACCTATGATTTATAATTACAGTGAATAAATAAAAAAAGATACACATTGTAATTGAGAAAATACTTTGTATTGTTAAGTTATTTCGAATTAATTACCATTTTCAGCCATATGTCTTAATATTTTCACCTCATGAGGTGTTAATACTCTACCTTCACCTGCATTTAAACCTTTTAAATTAAGATTTCCAAATTCGATTCGTATCAATTTATCGACTGTGTGATTAAAATGTTCGAACATACGTCTAACTTGTCTATTTCTACCTTCGCTAATAGTTATTTCAACCAGTGTCGTATTTTTTTCTTTATTTTGATTTTTTATTTTAACTTGAGCAGGTTGTGTAAAACCATCTTCTAATTCAATTCCTTGTTCTAATGCTTTAACTTCTTCTCTCATTAAATACCCTTTTAATTTTGCAACATATTTTTTCTGAATATGATATCTAGGATGAGTCATCAGGTTAGTAAATTCACCATCATTTGTAAGTAATAATAACCCTGAAGTATCATAGTCTAATCGTCCAACTGGATAAATTCTTGCTTCTAAATCTTTAAAATAATCTGTTACAACCGTTCTACCTCTATCATCTGAAACACTAGTAATCACTTGCGTTGGTTTATAGAACAGAATATAAATTTTATCTTCTTGCTCAATTTTAATTCCTTCAACTTCAACAGTGTCTGAAGATTTAACTTTCGTTCCAAGTTCTGTAACTACTTGACCATTGACTTTTACTTTACCTTCAGTGATTAAAGTTTCTGCCTTTCTTCGAGATGTATATCCACTGTTAGCAATTCGTTTTTGAAGTCTTTCTAAATCTTTATTCATTTTATTTCTCCTTTTGCTCTGTAAGTGTACTAAAGAAATTTTCGATCTCTTCGTTATCTTCTTCAGTAGATGGTAGTTCTTCTATTGATTTCATTCCAAAAACATTTAAAAATAAATCAGTAGTCATGAGTAAATGACTACGCGAATTCTCCATGTCTTTTGCTTCAATAAGTCCTCTAGCAATTAATGTTCTCACTGCACCATCAGAATTGATACCTCTTGTTACTTCGATATCACTTCTAGTTAATGGTTGATTATAAGCAATAATCGATAGTGTCTCCATAGCAGCTTGAGATAATTTCATGTTTGCTTTTTGATTCACTAGTAATTCGATAAAAGGTGCACTCTCTTTTTTGGAGGTTAACATATAAATGGAACCATATCTTTGTATTTCAAGACCTTTTGAATGATACGTCGAAATTAATTGATCAAGTTCATCTAAATCCATTTTTAAAATATCTGCAAGCTGACCTGCTTCGAGTCCTTCATCGCCTACAGTAAATAATAATGACTCTATAATTCCAATGTTATCCAATAGAATAGTTCACTCCTCTAATGATATTGATGTCTTCAAAGTTATTTGACTGTTCTATATTAATAAGACCTGCTTTAGACATTTCTAATATTGCTAAGAAATGTGTAACGACTTTACTCACAGGTTCATTAAAGTTAAATAAACTAAAGAAGTTAAATGATGTTTGTTTCTCTAAATGTTTAGCAACCACTTCAGTAGCTTGTTGAATTGTAAAAGTATCTTTTGAAATTTCAACTGCTTTTGGCGTATTTAATGCTACTCTATTTTTTACTCTTTGGTATGCAACAATCAGTTGAGTCAAATCAATCGTTTGATTTTTGTCCCAATGCGTTTCTTTTTCTAAGTGAGATAAATCAGCTGGTGATTTAGTATAATATAATTCTCGTTCTTTCTTTAATTCTGTTAATAGTAAAGAATATTCTTTATAATTTTGATATTCGATTAAACGACCTACAAGTTCCTCACGAGGATCTTCTTCTAAGTCATTTTCAGTTTCTTGTTGTGGCAATAATAATCTACTTTTTATCATTAATAACTCTGAAGCCATCACTAAATATTCACTTGCAATATTAATTTCAACTTCTTTCATTGCATGAACATATTGCATATATTGTTCAGTTAAAGCTTTCATTGGTATATCATAAATATCTATTTCATATTTATGAATTAAATGAAGAAGTAAATCTAATGGGCCATTAAAAGCATCTAATTTAACTTCGTACATAAATTAACTTCCTTGTATTATAAAATCTAAATTGTGCATAATTCACTTAAATATTATAGCATGAATATATATTAGAATTAAATTAAGGATGAGTATTCATGAATAAAGCATTAAGTCACTTCTACTATCAATTTCATACACACCAACATTATTTTTTATGTCATGATATTTTAGAAGAATTATGGAAGTCAAACCCTAATTTTTCTAAGAAAGATGCTGTAGTTAGTTTAATATTATTTTCAACTGCAATGTATCACTATAGACGATGTAATAAGTTAGGTGCATTAAAAAGTTTTAAAAAAGCGTTATATACATTTAAGCATGCGAAAGATAAAGAGACACTAGGTTTAAAGGTCAATGAATTTACTTTTTTGATTCAAAATCAAATAGAAAAAGTGAAATATGATCAGACATTTCAACCAATACAGTTGCCAATTAAATCTTCGGTAGAAAGGGAAATTATCAATTTATATCCTAATTATGAATATAAGACACAAATTAACAATGATGACATGATTGTTCATTGCCATCGTCTAAGAGATAGAAGCGATATCATTGCAGCTAGAAAAAAAGCACTTAAAAATAAAAGAAAGAAAAGTTAAATCATTCACTTTTCTTTCTTTTATTTTAAGCTCTGGGATGGAATTGATTATACATTTGTCTTATTTGAGATTTAGACACATGTGTATAAAGTTGCGTCGTTGAAATATCTGAATGACCAAGCATTTCTTGAACTGCTCTTAAATCTGCCCCATTTTCTAAAAGATGTGTAGCAAATGAATGTCTCAACGTATGAGGAGTTAAAGTTTTATTAATATTGGCCTTTGAACCATATTGTTTAATCATCTTCCATATCCCTTGTCTAGTTAAAGGTCTACCGTGCATATTTAAAAACAATACATTCGTAATAGTCTTTTTCAAAAGTTGAGGACGTATCTTTTCTAAATACGTATCTAGAAATTCAATCACAGTGTCTCCTAATGGTATAATTCGTTCTTTATTACCTTTACCAAATACTCTAACAAATCCCATAATAAGATTTATATCCTCAATATTAATTTGTATCAGTTCAGAAACACGCATGCCAGTCGCATATAATAATTCTAATATTGTACGATCACGATACCCATTTTTCTTATTTAAGTCCGGTGTTTCCAAAAGTTGAATGACTTCCTCAACTTCTAAAACATCGGGTAACTTCTTCTCATATTTCGGAGTCTCAATTAAGACAGTTGGATCTTTAGCGGCATATTTTTCTCTAAGTGCAAATTGATGAAAATTGCGAATTGTAGAGATAAAACGCGCCATTGATTTAGCAGAAGCACCTTGGTCTATTAAATATCCTAAGCATTCTTGTATAACTTGGCGATCAATAAAATCGATATGAGCAATTTTATGTTCTTTCATGTATTCTTCATATTTAGCTAAATCACGTCGATATGCGCCGATAGTATTTTCACTCAATCCCTTTTCAATTTGAATAAATTTTAAAAATTCTTCAATAATCGTATTCATATTACACCTCTGTTTATATAAAAAAGGTATGAAATAGAATTCAAAGTTGATTCTTAATTTCACACCTTCTATCGATTAATTATTACATATTACTTTTTTATCTTGAAAAGTTCTTCAAGCATTTGTATATAGAGTTGATACAACACTTTATTAAGTTTAACTTATTATTTACCTTTAGCTTGGCATTCTGAACATATACCGTGAAATGTTAAGCGGTGATCCGAAATTTTAAATTGATATTCTGATTCAACACGTTCTTCTACTTTTGGTAGTAAGTCTTCATGAATTTCATCTACCCTACCACATTCCATACAAACTAAGTGATGATGAAAATGTTTAGCACCTTCTTTTCTCAAATCAAATCGCGCTACGCCATCACCAAAATTAATTTTATCTACTACTTTTAATTCAGCAAGTAGTTCTAAAGTTCGATAAACAGTAGCTAAACCTATTTCAGGTGCTTTATCTTTTACTTTTAAATATACATCTTCAGCACTGAGATGATCTTTTTCATTCTCAATTAACACACGAACTGTTGCTTCGCGTTGAGGTGTTAATTTATAAGAAGATTGCTGTAATTGTTGTTTTACTCTATTTAGACGTTCTTCCACGGGAGCATCACTCCTCAATTAATTATAATCATTTTAAACTAAATTATTTCAATTAATAAATTACCAATAAATTTAGTAAAAATCAAGTAGTTATCACATCTTATTTATAATGATTATAATTTAATAATACATATTGTAAAGCAATCATTGTTTTCGCATCTTCAATTTCATGATTTTCTATAAGTGCATGGATATCGTCTAAGTGTATTTTATGCAATTCTACAAATTCGTCATCATCCAGATTTAATTCTCCTACACTTAAATGATCAGTAAAATAAATGGTTAGTTTCTCATTTGAAAATCCTGGAGAACCATACATATGAGTGATGAACGTTAGATGATTAGCTTTGTAGCCAGTTTCTTCTTCTAATTCGCGTTTAGCTGCTTCTTCTCTTTCTTCATATTCTTCTAGTTTACCTGCTGGAATTTCTAACAAGGGTTTTTCAATAGGTTTACGATATTGTTTAACCAATAGTACTTCTTTTTCTGGAGTAATAGCGCAAATTGCCACAGCACCATTATGCTTGATAATTTCTCTCTTGGAAGTTTTTCCGTCTGGTAATTCCACATCGTGTAGTTCTAGATCGATAATTTTACCATTATAAATGACTGTTCTATCAAAAGTTTTTTCATTAAAGTCCATTATATCCACGTCCCTTTTCATTAAGTTAATAAATTGATAAGATAAATGCGTTAACTAAAGTGTATCGGAAGGAGATTGTTCATGCAAAAAAATATATTAAAAAGTGGCATTGAAATTTCGGAACTAGGTTTAGGCTGTATGAGTTTAGGCACAGAATATCATCATGCAGAAGAAATTATTGAGTGTGCAATTGAAAATGATATCACATATTTTGATACCGCAGATATTTATGATAGAGGGGTCAATGAAGACATTGTTGGAAAGTCTTTAAAGAAATATCAAAATAGAGATGATATTGTTATAGGAACAAAAGTAGGAAATAGACCACTTAATGATGGTAGTACTACTTGGGATCCTTCAAAAAAATATATTAAAGAAAGTGTTAAAAGTTCTTTAAAACGATTAGGCTTAGAACAGTTAGATCTTTATCAACTTCACGGAGGTACAATTGATGATCCCCTAGATGAGACGATTAGTGCATTCGATGAACTGAAAAAAGAAGGTGTAATCAAAGCTTATGGAATCTCTTCTATTAGACCTAACGTGATTGAGTATTATTTAAAACACAGTCAAATAGAAACGATTATGTCTCAATTTAATCTTATTGATAATCGTCCAGAACGTCTTTTAAATCATATTCATTCTCATGGCGTAAAAGTTTTAGCACGTGGTCCCGTGTTTAAAGGGTTACTTACTTCAAATAGTGTTAATGTACTTGATCAGAAATTCTCTGATGGTATTTTTGACTATAATTATCATGAATTAGGAGAAACGATTGCTTCTGTTAAGGAAGTTGAAAGTAATTTAAGTGCTTTATCATTCGAATATTTAAAATCTCATGATGCATTAGGTTCTATTATTGTTGGTGCAAGTTCTGTTTCACAATTAAAAGATAATATTGCTAATTTTAATAAAACAGTAAGTTTGGATCAAATTAAATCTGCACGTCACCGTGTGAAAGATTTGGAATATACTCAGCATCTTGAGTAAGGAATCATTATTATAAATTCTTATAAACAATCGTTGATGTAAAGTACAAGTGATGAAGTATCTATGATGAATGCTTCATCACTTTTTTAGGTTAAATTATATTTTATTTTTAAACAATGAAGTAAAATATTTTTCAATTTTTCTAGGAGCTAATTGGTAAAGTTTTAATAGTGGATTCATCCATAGCGGCTTGTTAATTTCTACTTTACGAGTGATGATACCTTTAACGATGTCTTCTGCGAGTATTTTGGGATCTATCATTAGTGATGCATATTTATTAGCATACTTCAATGATGGATCTGCTTTTTTATGAAATGGTGTATTAATGGGACCTGGATTAACAGTCATTACATGAAAGTCTTGTTCCTCAATTCTTAGAGCATTTAATACGCCATTTAAAGCAGCTTTAGATGAGCCATAAAATGCAGCATTCGCTTGCGTTACAAATGCTGCCTGACTTGAAATAGCCACTATAGAAGCGTTCATTGTTAAATAGGGTTTAACAGTTTTAAATAATGTAATAAAACCAAGCACATTTACATCATAAGTTTCCATGATTTCTTCTAACGAATGAGATTGTATTGATTTAAAAAAGCCTAAACCTGCACTATAAATGATTCCGTCAATCGGATAACAAAGAGATTTAGAAATATTATCTATTTGTGAAATATCTTGTAAATTACATTTAATCATTGAAACACGATGTTTGTACGGATTAAAATTAATATTTTCGAATTTCTCCGTACTACGAACAATGAGGGTAATATATGCGCCTTTTTTTAATAATTCTTTCGTTATTTCTAAACCTAAGCCACTAGTTCCTCCAGTTACGATGAAATGTTTACCTACAATCACGGATGACTCTCTCCTATCTAACAAGTATAGTTAATTTTTGATAATAATTATATTGAATATGTTACTATAGTTTTATCAATTAAGGGTAAGGATGGTGCTGTTTTATGAAGTTAGTATTTTATGGCGCTGGTAACATGGCACAAGCCATTTTTAAAGGAATTATTGATTCTAAAATATTAAATCATAACGATATTTATTTAACAAATAAATCAAATGAAAATACTTTAAAATCATTTGCGAAAGAATTAGGAGTAAAATATAGTTACGATGATGCATTTTTATTAAAAGATGCAGATTATGTTTTTCTAGGTACTAAGCCTCATGATTTTGAAACGGTCGCATCACGTATTAAATCACATATACAATCAGACCATCGTTTTATATCTATTATGGCTGGTTTATCGATAAATTATATCCGAGAAAAGTTAGAAACGAATAATCCCGTTGCTAGAATTATGCCCAATACAAATGCACAGGTAGGTCATTCAGTAACAGGTATTAGTTTTTCTGGTAATTTCGATCCTCATTCTAAAGATGAAGTAACAGAATTAATTAGTGCTTTTGGCTCAGTTATTGAAGTTGACGAAGAATATTTACATCAAGTGACGGCTATTACAGGAAGCGGACCAGCTTTTTTATATCATGTATTTGAACAATATGTTAAAGCAGGAACATCATTAGGTCTTGAAAAAAAACAAGTTGAAGAATCCATTAAGAATCTCATTATTGGAACAAGTAAGATGATTGAACGATCGGATTTAAGTATGGAACAACTTAGAAAAAATATTACCTCTAAAGGTGGCACAACACAAGCTGGATTAAATGAACTTGATCGACATGATATTGAGAGTATTTTTAAAGCCTGTCTAGATGCTGCAGTTCATAGAAGTATCGCCCTTTCTAAAAGTGAAGATGAGTAATAAATATTAAAAATAACTATAACGAAAATTAAGTCATACATATCGTTATAGCTATTTTTTAGTTTTTACGTAGCATTTAAAACGCTATTATTATTTAAAATTTGAATGTATCAAAGTCTTTAACAAACTCAAAATTTGGTGTATCTTTCATTTCTTTTAATGCACGGTTTATCTCTTCTATATCTTCTAAATTATATCGATTACTTAGATGGGTAATAAAACTTTTCTTCACATTAGACTGATAAATTAACCTAAATACATCGTCAATGTGACTATGATGATAGTTATTTGCTAAAATTTTGTCACCGTCAATATATGTTGCTTCATGAATCATAATATCCGCATTTTCTGCAAGTATATATTCGTTATCACATGGTTTCGTATCTCCAAAAATAGTAACAATAGGTCCTGGTTTGGCTGGACCTTTAAAGTCTTTAGAAAGATAAATTTGATTATTATATTCAAAAGTATCAAACATTTTTACTTCTTGATATTTAGGACCCGGTTCTAGTCCAATTGCCTTTAATGCAGTTACATCAATTGTACCTGGTGTTGTAGGAGCCTCAATTCGATAACCATATGAAGGTATACCATGATTTAATAACCTTGATGAAACTGTAAAGCCATTATGATGATATGTAAAATTATTATCAATTTCAATATATGTAATAGGATAGTTTAAATGAGATTCAGATAATTTCAAAGCGGTTTCAATAAATTGTTGCAAACCTGTTGGCCCTATTAACGTCAATGGCTTATCTTCTCCACCTTGGAATGAACGACTTGTTAATAATCCAGGTAATCCAAAAATGTGGTCGCCATGCATATGCGTGATAAAAATATGATCAACTTTGCCTAATTTTATCGAGTGATGCAAAATTTGATGTTGAGTCCCCTCTCCTACATCGAATAACCATATTGAATTTGAATAAGGTTCTAGGTTTAAAGCAATCGCTTGAGTATTACGATCTTTAGTAGGTAAACCCGCACTCGTTCCAAAAAATGTAACTTCCATGCATTTGCCTCCTCTTTCTTCAATATATTTTATCATACGTCTATAAGTTTGTTATCATATGAAATAAAATAAATGAATTTATCAGAATTTAGGGTATAATGTAACTTATAAAAAATAAATTGTATGTTATTTAGTTTAATGTTGTAAATATTATCAACAATTTTAGGCAAAAACATATCAAGAAAAACAGTTTTAATTTATAATGAATTAATCATAGCAATTAAAGAATTGAGGTTTTGAATTTGAACACACACACTAAACATATCCCTTGTTTAATTACTATATTTGGCGCAACTGGAGATTTGAGTCATAGAAAATTATTCCCTTCTTTATTCCACTTATATCAACAAGATAATTTAGATGAACATATTGCCATTATTGGCGTTGGTCGAAGAGATTATACTAACGACTTTTTCCGTGAACAAGTTAAACAATCTATTCAAACGCACGTCAAAGATACTGATCGACTCGATGAATTCATAGAACATGTTTTTTATTTTAAAAATGATGTCAATGAAGAAGAAAGTTATCATGAATTATTAGCATTCTCTAATGAACTTGATGATACATTTAAATTAGAAGGTAATCGCCTATTCTATTTAGCAATGGCACCTCAATTCTTTGGACCAATTTCTGATTATTTAAAAGCTTCTGGCTTAACTGAAACTAAAGGATTTAAACGCCTTGTAATTGAAAAACCATTTGGTAGTGATTTTAAATCTGCTGAAAAATTAAATAATCAATTACGACAATCATTTAAAGAAGAAGAAATATACAGAATTGATCACTATCTTGGTAAAGATATGGTGCAAAATATCGAAGTTCTACGATTCGCTAATGCGATGTTTGAACCTCTTTGGAATAATAAGTATATCTCTAATATACAAATCACTTCTTCAGAAATACTAGGTGTTGAAGATCGTGGAGGTTATTATGAATCGAGCGGTGCATTAAAAGATATGGTACAAAACCATATGTTACAAATGGTTGCATTACTAGCAATGGAAGCACCTATTAGTCTTAAAAGTGAAGATATTCGAGCTGAAAAGGTGAAAGTATTAAAATCTTTAAGACAATTAAAACCTGAAGAAGTCAATCAAAACTTTGTGCGTGGACAATATGGAGAAGGAACTATTAATGACCAACGTGTTATCGCTTATAGAGATGAAGATCGTGTTGCATCTGATTCCAATACACCAACCTTTGTTTCTGGAAGATTAACTATCGATAACTTCCGTTGGGCTGGTGTACCATTCTACATTCGTACTGGTAAGCGTATGAAGTCTAAATGTATACAAGTTGTTGTAGAATTTAAAGAAGTTCCTATGAATTTATATTATCAAACGGATCGATTACTAGATTCTAATTTATTAGTTATTAATATTCAACCTAATGAAGGTATTTCATTACACTTAAATGCTAAGAAAAGTATTCAAGGTATCGAAACAAAGCCTGTTCAACTGTCTTATGCTATGAGTGCACAAGATAAAATGAACACAGTAGATGCATATGAAAACTTGTTATTCGATTGTCTTAAAGGTGATGCAACGAACTTTACACATTGGGAAGAACTTAAATCTACATGGAAATTTGTAGACGCTATTCAAGAACATTGGACTATGATTGATCCAAACTTCCCTAACTATAAATCAGGGACAAATGGCCCTATCGAAAGTGATTTATTATTAAGCAGAGACGGAAATCATTGGTGGGACGATATTCAATAAACAGATATACTAGACGTTTCATGTGATAAATGTATAAAGGATAAGACACATTATATTATTTTCACTCATTGAAAATAAGGTCTTGTCCTTTTTAAATTGAATATTGAAAGAGTCATTTAAAAATTTAATTTAATTTTATATTATTGATGTATATTTTTATAAAATAATGTAAAATATTAGTATTGATTGTAAATTTATTGGAGTGAAAGTTTTGGACGTTATCAAGCAGATACAACAGGCAATTGTATATATAGAAGATCATTTATTAGAGCCTTTTAATTTGCAAGATTTAAGTGATTACGTTGGTCTCTCTCCTTACCATCTTGATCAATCGTTTAAAATGATTGTTGGACAACCTCCTGAAAGTTATGCTCACTCTCGAAAAATGACTGAAGCTGCTAAAGAAATGATACAAAGTTCTTCGAGATTAGTTGATGTAGCAAAACGCTATAATTATTTAAGTTCAAATGACTTTGCAAATGATTTTAGTGATTTTCATGGAATATCTCCTATTCAAGCTTCTACTAAAAAAGAAGAACTAAAAATGAATGAACGCTTGTATATTAAATTAACAACTACAGAAAGAGCACCATACCCTTACAGACTAGAAACGACTAAAGACACACCTTTAGTTGGATATGTAAAATATATTGAGGCTAATCAACTATCTAACCCTTACAAAGTTCCTGACTTTTTAGAAGATTTATATTTAGATGGTAAAATAAAAGAATTAAAACGATATAATAATATAAGTCCATATGAGTTATTTGTTATTACATGTCCTTTAGATGAAGGTGTAGAATTATTTGTGGGCGTACCTAGTGAACGTTATCCAGCTCACTTAGAAAGCCGATTGTTACCAGGGCGACACTATGCAAAATTTAATTTGCAAGGTCAAGTGGATTATACTGTTAATGAAGCTTGGTATTATATTGAATCCAGCTTACAACTTACTCTACCTTATGAAAAAAATAGCTTATATGTTGAAATTTATCCTTTTGATCTCTCATTCGAGAACCCGTTCACTAAAATACAATTATGGCTACCTATTAAACAAGAAACTTATGATATAGAATAAAAAAAGCGTTAGATGACTAAGTTATTAAACTTATGTCATCTAACGCTTTACTATTAAAGTTCGGCTACGAATGCTTCAAAAGGTTTCATATTAGTGATATCTAAATCATTTTTATAATTGTGTAGCTTAATTTGAGATGCTTCAACTTCAAATGGTAAATTTAATGATGCAACATGATCTGTTAAATTTCCTGCAACTAGAACTGTTTTATTATTAAGTTTACGTGTGTAAGCAAAAATATTCTCATTCTCATCATCGATTAAATTAAACTCACCATAAGTATATATATCATCGGATTTTTTTAATTTAATTAGACGTTTATAAAAATTAAGAACGGAATCTGAATCTTCGGATTGTTGTGCTACATTTATTGTTTTATAGTTAGGGTTGACTGGGAACCATGGCGTACCTTCAGTAAAACCTCCATTTACTTCATTAGTCCACTGCATAGGTGTTCTAGAATTATCACGATTCTCCATTTTATATTTATCTAATAACTGATTAACATCTCCACCTTGAGATTTAACAATTTGATATTCTGTTTTTACAGCAACATCGTTAAATGTTTCAATACTTTCAAATGGATAGTTTGTCATACCAATTTCTTGACCTTGATAAATAAAAGGTGTGCCTTGTTGTAAGAAATATACCACTGCATGGCTAGTAGCAGATTCAAACCAATACTTTGTATCATCTCCCCAAGTAGAAACACGTCTAGGTTGATCATGATTTTCAATAAATAGTGCATTCCATCCTATACCCTCTAGTTGTTTTTGCCAACGGTTTAATACATTTTTATAAGATAAAACATCAAATTTAGAGTCTCCAGTACTCCATAAACCTAAATGTTCAAATTGGAAAATCATATTGAATTTACCTTCTTTTTCTCCAACCCACTCTTTTGCATTATCTGGATTTACGCCATTTGCTTCGCCAACAGTCATAATGTCATAATGGCTAAGTGATTTGTCCTTCATTTCTTGAAGCCAATCTTGAATGCCTGGTTGATTCATATCAACATCAAATGCTGGAGCGTATTGTTTTCCTTTTGGAACAGGTAAATCACCAGCTTCAAATGTTTTTTTGATATGTGTGATCGCATCGACTCTAAAGCCATCAATTCCTTTTTCGAACCACCAATTCATCATTTTAAAAACAGCTTCTCTAACGTCAGGATTACTCCAATTTAAATCAGGTTGCTTTTTACTAAATAAGTGGAAATAATACTGTTTTGTTGTGTCATCATATTCCCATGTTGAACCATTGAAAATACTTTCCCAATTATTAGGTTCAGAACCGTCAGATTTAGGATCTGCCCAAATATACCAATCTCGTTTAGGATTATCTTTACTAGAACGAGATTCTATAAACCATGGGTGTTCATCAGATGTATGGTTAACAACAAGGTCTAAAATTAATTTCATTCCACGCTTATGAGTCTCAGATAATAAATGATTAAAGTCTTCCATTGTTCCAAATTCTTCCATAATATCTTGATAATCACTAATATCATAACCATTATCATCGTTTGGAGATTTATACATTGGACTAAGCCAAATGACATCAATACCTAAATCTTTCAGATAGTCCAATTTTTCTACCATCCCTGGTAAATCACCAATACCATCATTATTGCTATCATTAAAACTTCTCGGATACACTTGATATGCTACGGCTTCTTTCCACCAATTTTTTTCCATTTATATCGCTCCTTTGAAAGTATTATGTAAATCAATTAACTTTGAAATAATTAATCATAATATTCGAGTTAAATATTTAATAGTCAATGTTAGTCTTCAATATATAATCTAAATTTTTCTGGATTTATATAAATATAAAATAATATGTAATAGCATTATATAGCGATAATCCAGTTATTTAGAAAACGTTTACACCTATATTTATCGTACTAATCGAGTCTCTAAATGTCAACTTGGGATATATCGATTAAATGTAAATTAAATAGCAAGGCTATATGTATTAAGACATCTATACAAAACTGTCATAATAAAAAAATCTGAGACACTTAATGATGTCCCAGATTTTTAATCCTACAATGATTATTCTTCAGTCCATTGAGTATGGAAAATACCATCTTTATCTTTACGTTCATACGTATGTGCACCAAAATAATCACGTTGAGCTTGAATTAAATTAGCAGGTAGATCTTCTGAACGGTAGCTATCATAATAGCTGATACTTGCTGAGAAACCAGGTGTTGGTACGCCATTTTTAACACCAGTAGCAACTACTTCTCTAAGTGCATCTTGATATTCAGTAACAATACCTTTGAAATAAGGGTCTAATAATAAGTTTTGAAGACCTGAATTATTGTCATATGCGTCTTTAATTTTTTGTAAGAATTGAGCACGAATAATACAACCTTCACGCCAAATCATTGCTAAATCACCTAATTTAAGGTTCCATTCATTTTCATTGCTCGCTTTACGCATTTGGGCGAAACCTTGAGCGTATGAACAAATTTTACTCATATATAACGCTTTACGGATTTTTTCTAAGAAGTCTTCTCTATTGCCATCAAAGTTTGATTTAGGGCCACTTAATACTTTCGATGCATTTACGCGTTCTTCTTTAATTGAAGAAATGAAACGTGCAAATACAGATTCAGTAATGATTGTTAATGGTATACCTAATTCTAATGCATTAATTGATGTCCATTTACCAGTTCCTTTTTGACCCGCAGTATCAAGAATTTTTTCTACAAGAGGTTCATTATTTTCATCTAATTTAGTGAAAATATCGCCTGTTATTTCAATTAAATAACTTTCTAATTCTCCAGCATTCCATTCTTTAAACGTTTTAGAAATTTCTTCATGAGACATACCTAATAATTCTTTCATCATTGCATAACTTTCAGCAATTAATTGCATATCAGCATATTCGATACCATTATGAACCATTTTTACATAATGTCCTGCACCATTTGGTCCAATATATTCTACACATGCAGCACCATCTTTTGCTTTAGCAGCAATGGCATCTAAAATATCACTTACTTTGTTGTAAGCTTCTTGTTGACCACCAGGCATTAAAGATGGACCAGTTAACGCTCCGATTTCACCACCAGAAACACCCATTCCAATAAAGTTGATACCACTTTCAGCAAGTGCTTTGTTACGACGAATTGTATCTTGATAGTTTGTATTACCGCCATCAATTAAAATGTCATCGTCATCTAATAAAGGCAATAAGCTATCAATTGTTGCATCTGTAGCAGGACCAGCTTTAACCATTAATAATATTTTACGTGGTTTTTCTAAAGAGTTTACAAAATCTTCTAAAGAATACGTTGGATGAATTTGTTTACCTTCTGATTCCTTAATCATTAAATCTGTTTTATCACTAGAACGGTTATAAACAGATACGCTATAACCACGTGATTCGATATTCCATGCTAGGTTTTTACCCATAACAGCTAAACCTACTACACCTATTTGTTGAGTCATATTACTTACCTCTCTTATTCAATAATTTCATTAGTATTGTATCACAAAAATATAAATGACTTCACTAAAGTAAAATATTATTTCGCTACTAATTCAACAATTTTAATCAATTGATTCGTAAGTTGATTTAAAGCAGCTACAGGAATACGTTCAGAAGTAGTATGAATATGTTCATATCCTACACCTAATATAACAGTTGGAATATGATACGTATTAATAATACTTCCATCTGAACCTCCGCCAGCAATAACAGTTTTACCTGAAAGGCCTAAAATTTTCGCACTTTTTATAGCATATTGAGTTACAGTCTCAGAATCGTTTCTTCTAAAACCAGGATAACTCTTAGAAATTTCAACGTTTGCTTTACCCCCTAATTCTTTTGCTGTCGTTTCGAAAGTCTCTTTCATATGGTTGACTTGATATTCTAAACTTTTATCATTATGCGAACGAGCTTCTCCCTCTAAAATGACTTTATCTGCAACAATATTTGTAGCAGAACCACCATAAAATTTACCAATATTCGCTGTGGTATCTTGATCAATCTGACCTAAATGCATTTTATTAATCGCCTTAGCTGCAATATGAATTGCACTTATACCTTGGTTGGGTTTACTAGCATGTGCTGTTTTCCCATAAATAGTTGTATTGATAATCATTTGAGTTGGAGCACCCACCACTGTTGTTCCAACCGCTTGGCTGGCATCGACAGCATAGCCGAACTCCGCATCTATCAAGTTTTGATCTAATTCTTTAGCACCTTTTAAACCTGCTTCTTCTCCTACAGTGATAATAAATTGAATTTGTCCATGAGGTAATTGTTGTTCGTTTATAGTTTGAATCATTTCTAACAAAGCAGCTATACCTGCTTTATCATCTGCTCCTAATACAGTTGTGCCATTTGAATATACATAGCCATCTTCTTTAAGGATCGGTTTAACGTTAATACCTGGAACAACCGTATCCATATGGCTAGTAAAATAGATTTTAGAAACATGTTCTTTTCCTTTACTACTTGGTAAGGTACAAATTAAATTATTTGCACCTAACCATTCTCTTTTAGACGCATTATCTTCTACAACTTTTAATCCTAAATCTATAAATTTCTTTTTTAGAATGGGTTGTATCGTTTCTTCATTCCCAGTTTCAGAATTAATTTGCACTAACTCTAAAAAAGTATTAAGTAAACGGCGACTATTAATCATTATGAAAACCCCTTTCTTATATAGATAATATTTTAACTGACTTTGACAATTAGAGTAAATAAATTGATTGCCATTTTTATCGAAATCATTTAAGGTTATTTTATATACTATAAGTTATTAATATAACGAATAATCAAATTATTTTAAAGGTTTCAAGGAGCGTTTACATTGAATAATAAAGTGCTAAAGATTATTATCATTATCATGTTAATTGCAGTTGTAGCTGCATTGTTACTTACAAGTCTTGTTCCTCTCATGCATTAAAAATTAATTAGATTAAAAACTATCGACAAAAATTCGAATTTGACGATAGTTTTTATTATTATTTCTTAAAATTATGCAAATAAAAAAGACAAACTTTTTGTATTTAAAGAAAGTTTGTCTTTTTACTTTGATTAGAAGTTAATCTTAGATGTTATATTTCACTATGTAATTTTAAAGAGCCGAATTGAGATTTAATATTTAAATATTCTTCTAATTCATTTAAAATTTGCATCATACTTGCTCTTGATTTTAAAGATTGATGTGATTCTGGCAATGGCAATTCGTCTAATTTTAAACGTATCTCATATAATGAATGTAGTCTTAATACAGTATAATCATTACTATTAACATTATCTCCAATTTCAGCCATTAAATGGGCAACAGTCTCTAACAAAGGATCATTAGCTGAAGTATTATGAATTAATGTTTGGATTCTGCGTAGTATTTCTAGTTGTTCTTCTCTCATATCAAAATAGTGATAATATGAGTTTTCATTTCGCACAAAGTGATTTTTAACGTCTCTAAAAGCAATAGATTTAGCCTTACGAATATTGTTTTCTAATGTATCAAAAGAAATTGACAATTGTTTATTAATATTTAAACATGCTTCACTATATTGTGTAAATATTGTTTTAATTTCATTTTCAATTTCTTTCTTAAAATTACCTAATGTATTATCTAGACTAGGCATAATTAAATTCATTAAAAATGCTATTCCTAAGCCAATGATAAGAAGTAAAATTTCATTAATAATTAAATGAAGCCCAATAACTTTGGCATTAAATACGTGAAGTAAAATGACACAACTTGTCACTACACCTTCTTGAACATTCAACATCACTGTAAGTGGAATAAATAATAAAACAATTAATCCTAAAACGATTGCATTTTGACCAAGTAAATTAAAAATAAATGAACCAAAAAATAACATTAATAAACACGAAACGAATCGAGAACCAATTGCTTGTAGTGAGTGAACCTTAGTATGTTTAATACATAGAACAATGAGGATAGCACTTGAAGCATAGTTATCAAGCCCTATCCATTTAGCTAAAATAACACCTAAAGTAATTCCTACAGCTGTTTTAAGTGTTCTAAATCCAATTCTATAAGGATTTAAAGTTAGCATGTATTGTTCCTCTTATCTTTCTTCACAATACTTATCAAATAACTTTTGAAGTTGATTGATAACATCCATTACGTCATGACCTTCTATTTGATGGCGTTCTATCATTTCAGTAATCTTACCATCTTTCATCAGTGCAAATGAAGGACTTGAAGGTGCGTATCCTTCAAAATAGTCTCTTGCTTGCTGAGTTGCTTCTTTATCTTGACCAGCAAATACAGTAACCAATCTATTAGGTAACTTATCATAATGAAGTGCGTGACTTGCTGCTGGACGCGCTATACCTCCTGCACATCCACAAACAGAATTTATCATTACGAGTGTAGTGCCATCTTGTTTAAATACTTTATCAACTTCATCTGAAGTAGTTAATTGTTCATAACCAGCAGATTCAATTTCATTTCTAGCTTGTTCTACAACACCATTCATATATAAATCAAAATTTAAATCCATTTAGAATCACCTTTCAGTCAATTATTATTTATTGTCATTTTACTAATTTACAACATATAGTTCAAATAGGTTGGTTGTAATATAACAAACTTTTAATAAATATTTGTTGTTTCAATTGAATAGCTTTCAATTCGATTTTTTACTTGCGACATAAATCGTCCAGTTTGAACACCATCTAAAATACGATGATCAATTGAAATACATAAATTAACCATATTTCTTATAGCTATCATATCGTCGATGACAACAGGTTTTTTAACAATTGATTCTACTTGTAAAATTGCTGCTTGAGGATGATTAATAATACCCATTGAAGATACAGAACCAAATGTACCAGTATTATTAACTGTAAAAGTACCACCAGTCATGTCTTCTTGAGCCAGTTGTTGATTTCGAGCTTTTTGTGCTAGTTGATTGATTTCTCTAGCAATACCTTTAATTGATTTTTCATCAGCATTTTTAATTACAGGAACATATAATTTATCTTCATCAGCTACAGCTATTGAAATATTGATGTCTTTATGAATTATAATTTCATTACCATCCCAACTGCTATTAAGTAATGGATTAGATTTCAAAGCTTCTGCTACAGCTTTTACAAAGAAAGCAAAGAAAGTTAAATTATATCCTTCTTGTTTTTTAAACACAGTCTTATAATGATTTCTAGTTTTCACAAGATTTGTAGCATCGACTTCTATCATCATCCAGCCATGTGGAATTTCAGTGGCACTGGTAACCATATTTTGGGCAATTGCTTTTCGCACGCCTTTAACTGATATTGTATAATCGTCTAATGGTTCATTTGATGAAGCGTTATTATTTCTTGAAGTTGTTTCGGAATGATTCGTTATCTGAGTGGTATATGTTTCTTTTGAATTTTGTTGGTTATTTTCTTGAATATAAGTTTCAATATCTTTTTTGGTTACTCTACCTTCAAATCCTGTGCCTGGGACTTGTGATAAATCAATATCGTTTTCTGAAGCTATCTTAAATACGACTGGAGAAAATCTTCCATTATTGATCGAATGCTTAGATGATTGATTTGTGTTAGAAGGCTTAGACTGGCTCTTTACAGAATTACTTTGTGTTTGACTGGGTGTTTCATTAGTTTCGTTAGTATCGTCTTGATTAGAATTTAAAGATGTATCATCGGGTTGAATTTTACAAATGGTTTGATTGATTTCAATCGTTTCACCTTCAGTAGCAATTAACTCTGTAATTGTACCAGAAATAGTTGAAGGAACTTCTGCTGTTACTTTATCTGTAACTACTTCACATAGTGGTTCATATTCATCCACATGATCCCCTTCAGAAACTAACCATTGTTCGATTGTACCTTCATGGACACTTTCTCCTAATTTTGGCATTTTAACATCCATTATGTTACCTCCCTAAAATTGTGCTAACTCACGCATTTTTTT
>NZ_KV813753.1:189143-204419 GCF_001813735.1 Staphylococcus sp. HMSC068C09 | reverse complement strand
TTTTTTTAATATCTTATCAGGATTCATCATTACTTCATTTTCTAAGTTAGGAGAAAATGGCATTGATGGAACATCAGGACCAGCTAACCGCATAATTGGTGCATCTAATTCAAATAAACAATGTTCGGCTATGATTGCTGAAACTTCAGACATAACACTACCTTCAAGGTTGTCTTCAGTTACAAGCAAAATCTTACCATTTCGTTTAGCGCGTTCAATAATCGTTGTTTTATCTAATGGATAAACTGTTCTTAAGTCAACTACTTCAACATTAATGCCATCTGCCTCTAAAATATCGGCTGCTTGAATACAATAGTTAACACATAAACCATAAGTGAAAACTGTAATATCATCACCTTCACGTTTAACATCAGCTTTACCCAAAGGGATAGTATAGTAAGAATCGGGTACTTCTTCTTTTAAAAATCGGTATGCTTTTTTATGTTCAAAAAATAATACTGGATCATTTGATTCAATTGAAGATAATAATAAACCTTTCGCATCATATGGAGTTGAAGGAATTACAATTGTTAATCCAGGTGTAGACGCAAAGATACTCTCAATACTTTGAGAATGATATAAACCACCATGTACGCCACCACCAAATGGTGCACGAACAGTTAAAGGACATTGCCAATCGTTATTAGAACGATATCGCATTTTAGCAGCTTCACTAATAATTTGATTAACTGCTGGTAAAATAAAATCTGCGAATTGAATTTCAGCTATAGGGCGTTTGCCAAGCATTGCTGCACCAATTGCAGTACCGATAATATTTGATTCTGCTAAAGGCGTATCAATTACACGCAGTTCTCCATATTTTTCTTGCAAACCACGTGTAGCACCGAATACACCACCTTTTCGTCCTACATCTTCTCCTAATATAAAAATATTATTATCTTTTTCCATAGCCAAGTCTTGTGCATTTTGAATGGCTTCTATATAACTCATTTTAGTCATTGAAAATATCTCCTTCCGGATCATACACATATTGATATGTTTCTTCTACATCTGGATATTGAGCATTTTCAGCATCTTTTGTAGCTTTATCTATAATAGATTTATGTGCATTATCTAATTCGTTTAACCAATCTTCATCAATAATGCCTAAATCGAGTAATTCATTTTTGAATTTAAGATTACAGTCAGATGTCTTGAAAGCATCTCTTTCTTCTTTAGAACGATATGTATCATCATCATCAGAAGAATGAGGAGTCATTCGAGTAGTAATAGCTTCAATCAACGTTGCTCCTTCGCCATTAAGTGCCCTTTCTCTTGCTTCTTTCATTGCTTTGTACATCGCAATTGGATCATTTCCATCTACAGTTTCTCCATGAATACCATAACCTATTGCTCTATCAGATAGATGCGTTGCTGCATATTGTAATGAATCAGGGACTGAAATTGCGTATTTATTATTAATAATTACACATACAAACGGTAATTTATGGACTCCAGCAAAATTCAATCCTTCATGAAAATCTCCTTGATTAGAACTACCTTCTCCTACAGTAGCAGTTGCTATATTAGATTGTTGATTCATTTTTAATGCTAATGCTGCGCCTACTGAGTGAGGGATTTGTGTTGCTACCGGAGAACTTTGAGATAAAATACCTTTTTCTCTATGACTAAAATGAGAAGGCATTTGTTTTCCTCCAGAATTAATGTCATCCTTTTTACCGAAAGAAGCTAACATTGTATCATAAGGTGAAATCCCCATATATGTAACGAAAGCTAAATCTCTATAATACGGAGATGAAATATCTCCTTCTTTCATTGCATACGCCATACCAATTTGAGTGGCTTCTTGTCCTTGACCACTTACTACAAAGGGTATTTTTCCAGCACGGTTAAGTAACCATAGGCGTTCATCTAGTTTTCGTCCTAGGTCCATCCATTTATATATTTCTCTCAAATCTTCATCTGTAAGTCCCACAGATTTGTAGTCAATCATTTTACTTCCTCCTTTAAACGTGGATCGCTCTGTTTTCAGCCTTTAGCCCAAGTTCCATCAATATTTCAGACAATGACGGATGTGCATGAGTCGTTAATCCTAATTCTAATGTTGATCCATTCATAAATTGTAATAAAGCAACTTCATTTATTAACTCTGTGACATGTGGGCCTACCATACTTATTCCAATAATATCTCCATTATCTTTATTTAATATAATTTCACAAAAACCACGTTTATTTTTAGTTTCTTCAATAACTGCTTTTCCAATAGCATTAAAAGGAACTTTATAACTTGTTGCCTTAATATTTTGAGATTTAGCAGTTTCTATATTTAAACCGATAGATGCGACTTCTGGATAAGTATAAACACATTTGGGCATTAAATGATAATTCACTGGAAGCGGATGATCATTAAACATATGTTCAACTGCAGTGATTCCTTCTTTAGAAGCTACGTGAGCTAATTGTAATGTTCCGATACAATCACCTGCCGCATAAAGATGCTTATCACTCGTTTGTTGAAATTCATTTACTTTGATATACCCATGAGTATCTAATTGAATTTTAGTATTCTGAATACCAATATCACTTGTATTAGGTACACGACCTACTGCAACTAATATTTTATCAACTGTAATAGTAGTTTTTTCATTTATATTTATTTGAATGACATCATTTTTATGTATGATATTCTCTTCACTTAGTTGGCAATCCTCAAAAAATTCTACACCTCGTTCAATTAAACTATCTCTTAAAAATGTAGAAATGGATTTACTGTCAGAAGGTAATATACGTTTACCTGCTTCAATCACTTTAACATTTACATTTAAATCAGTTAGTAAGGAAGCAAATTCAAGGCCAATCACACCGCCCCCGACAATAGCAATACTGTCTGGAAGTGTATCAATTTGTAATATATCATCGCTCGATAAAATATTCTGATGATTAATTTCTAAAAATGGTAATGTTTGAGGACGTGACCCTGTAGCGATAAGTACAAATTGATTTGGAAGTAACTCTGAGCTGCCATCTTCGTATTCAACAGAAATTGTTCCGCTTTGTGGAGAAAATATAGAAGTTCCCATAATACGTCCTATACCATTATAAATATCAATATGATTTTTTTGCATTAAACTTTGAACGCCATTATGCATTTGATTAACAATATCCGTTTTTCGATTCATCATTTTTTCAAAATTAATATGTAAATCGTTTGTGTCTATACCAAATTCTGAAGATTGTCTAACAGTACGAGTCACTTCAGCAGATTTAAGTAGCGCTTTAGTAGGAATACACCCTTTATGTAAACATGTGCCACCTAATAATGATTTCTCTACAATTGCTACCTTTTTTTCTAATTGAGAAGCACGAATCGCTGCTACGTATCCTGCTGTCCCACCACCTAAAACAACTAAGTCATATTGTTTTTCAGACATTTTGATACTCCTTATTAATCAGATTTAAAGGTTAGAATTGAAAAGTGTGAATCAACAATTTGAATATAAAAAAATAACATTATACTCAGTATGTTCTATTTCTTTTCGACATCCAACCTTAATTTAAATTATTCAATTATAAACTATTTATGATTTTGAGCAATCATTTCTCTAGCATTTTCTCTTGTTAATTCAGTTACACTTGCTCCGGAAATCATACGAGCAATTTCGTCAATTTTATCTTCTTTTTTTAACTCTTTCACTTGAGTTGTTGTACGATCATTCTTAGACATTTTACTAATTAATAAGTGATGATCACTCATAGAAGCTACTTGCGGTAAGTGAGATATACAGATAACTTGAATATATTTTGCAATATCTCTCATTTTTTCAGCCATTTTTTGAGCTGCTTGACCAGAAACCCCCGAATCAACTTCATCAAACAAAATAGCGGTTTGACCTCTTGATTCAACGAATATACTTTTTAACGCTAGCATAATACGAGAAAGCTCTCCGCCAGAAGCTATTTTATTTAAACTTTTAAGTGGTTCTCCCTTATTAGGACTAATTAGAAACTCTACAAACTCAATTCCTTCTATTGTAGGAGTTTCTAAGGGCTGAAATGAAATTTCGAGGTTAGCATCTTTCATTTGTAAATTTTGAATTTCAGCCACGATATGATCCCGTAACGTTCGAGCTACAATTCGTCTTTCCTTTGATAATGACTGTCCATATTTTATTACTTTTTCATAAAGCAGGTCAATTTCTTCTTTTAATTGAGAAGTACTTTCTTCATAATTTTCAATCTTAGCAATTTCACTTTCTAATTTCGATTGATAAGTAATAAGTTCATCAATAGTTTTACCGTACTTACGTTTAAGATTATTCAGTAAGTTCATTCTAGATTCTAATTCATTAAGTAATTGTTCATCGAATTCAGTATTTGACATTTCATCGTACAGTTCATGTTTAGCATCCTCTAAGGTATAGTAGAACTGATCAATATCTTCTTTAAGTTTTTTAAATCTACCTGGAATAATGTCATCAATAGTTTGTAAATGATTACTTAATTCATATAAACGGTCGGTGATAGCATGTTCATCTGTAAGTGTGACATGCGCATTGTTTAATGCTAAACTTAATTTTTCAGAATTTTGGATTCGTTTTATATCAGATTCTAATTGAGTAATTTCACCTTCTTTTAGAGAAGCTTCTTGCAATTCCTCAAATTGAAACTTCATTAAATCAAGACGTTGCAATAATGCTTGATCAGCAGACTGTAACTCTTCAAGTTCTTTTTTCTTTTCTTTATATTCATTAAATGTAGTTTCATATTGTTCTTTAACACGGCTATATTGATTTTCAGCATAATCATCTAATAATTTTAAATGATATTTTTGTTTTAATAACGTTTGCGTTTCATGTTGGCCATGTATGTCTAAAAGTTCTTGCATCACTTTTCTTAGATCTTGAAGTGTAACAATTTGATTATTAATACGACAAATACTTTTTCCAGAACTAAAAATCTCTCTTTTTACTAATAGAAAGTCTTCATCAATATCAATATCTAACTCATTTAAAACTGAAATGGCCTCTTTACTATTATCAATATCAAAAATCCCTTCGATAATTGCTTTTTTCTCTCCATGTCTTACAAAATCAGAAGAGGCACGCATACCAATAAGTTGGCCTATTGCATCTATAATAATTGATTTACCAGATCCAGTTTCACCACTAAGCACAGTTAAACCATCAGAAAAATGAATTTCGAGTTCATCTATAATTGCAAATTGCTTTATTGATAAGGTTTGTAACATAGATTAATCGCATCCTTATAATAAATTGAAAATTCTTGTTTTAATTGTATGACTTGCTTCTTCATCTCTGCATATTAATAGACAGGTATCATCACCACAAATAGTTCCTAATACTTCATCCCAATCAATTTGATCTAAGATTGCTCCGATAGATTGAGCATTACCAGGAAGCGTTTTTAGTACGAGTAGGTTTCCTGTTCCTTCAATATTTACAAATGAATCCATTAAGTATCTACCTAATTTTTCTAAAGGATGGTACTTTCTATCGTTGGGGAGGCTGTATACATATTGTCCTGATGAAGCAGGTACTTTAATTAATTGCAATTCTTTAATGTCACGAGAGACAGTCGCTTGAGTAACATTTAGGTCGTATTCATTTAGACGTTTTACAAGTTCATCTTGTGTTTCAATTTGTTCACTTGAAATAATCTCTCTTATTTTTATATGTCTTACAGATTTTTTTGCCATTATGAACACTCCTAGTTTCGAATATTTATACAATGATTTTAACACAACGTTATTTTAACTACTACTAAAGTTATCCTTTAGAAAGGTTGATTTGAAGAAAGATATTATTATTTATGATACGTATTATCATATTTTCTATTTAAATTAAATTTAAATTTATATACATTTATGCATTATAAATCATTAAAAGTAGATTACTAAAACAAAAAACTCTTTAAAGATTATTGTTTTAGTAATCTTTAAAGAGAAAAACTCTAACTATTAATGGTCACGTGAATAAAATAAATCTACAATTTCTAGAAGCGGTTCAACATCATATTGTGATTTCAATTGATTAACTGCATCTATTGCAGCATCTTTATGATATTTTAGTTTTTCTTCAGCGCCTGATTTACCAAGTAAAGAAACATAAGTACTTTTATGGTTTTCTACATCGCTTCCCACTTTTTTACCCAATTTTTTCTCGTCACCATAAACATCTAATAAATCATCTTTTATTTGAAACATTAGGCCTAAGTGTTCACTGAAACAATCTAATGTATTTAAAGTTTCATCATTTACATTGGCAATATCCGCAGCACTTAAAATAGAAAATTTTAAAAGAGCTCCAGTTTTTGCCTTATGAATTTGCTCTAGAGTATGTAATTCTATTGGAGTATTCTCACTATCCATATCTAAGGTTTGGCCACCGACCATGCCGAGATTGCCACTATCATGTGCTAGTCTTGAAATAACTTTTACTTTTGTTTCAGCTTCTAAGTTTTTATCATTTGCAATTAGTTCAAATGCTTTTGTTAGTAAGGCATCTCCCGCTAAAATCGCTTTCCATTCTCCGTACACTTTATGATTTGTTAATTTTCCTCTTCTAAAATCATCATTGTCCATTGCAGGCAAATCATCATGTATAAGTGAATAAGTATGAATCATTTCTAATGCCAGTGCGGTTTGTAACCCTTTTTTATAATTTTCATTTAACACTTCTAAAGTGAGTAATACAAGCACTGGACGAATTCTTTTACCACCAGCATCAAGTGAATATTGCATACTTTCCTCTAGTTTAGTATTTAATGGAGACGATTTTATAATACCGTCAAGATTATTATTTATAATTTCAATCAATTCATTCATTGATTTCTTCAACATCATCTTCATCCTTTGTTTCTTCTTTGATTAATTGATTTACTTTATTTTCAGCATCTTTCAAAGTTTTGTCACAAGCAGATGATAATTTCATACCACGTTGATATAAATCAAGAGATTCTTCTAATGAAACAGTTTCATTATCTAACTTTTGAACTATACTTTCTAATTCTTTCATCATTTCTTCAAAACTTTGTTGTTCTTTACTCATCTTCACACCTTACTTTCTTAACTATAGCATCTATATTACCGTCTTTCATTGATAATGTGATTTCATCTTGTTCATTTAAATCGTGTGTGCTTGTAATGACTTTATTATCCTTATTAACAATTGAATATCCTCTTAACATTGTATTAGTTGGACTAAGTTGATTTAATTGCTCAATTTTATTTTTTAAATTAGCTTTATTATGATTAATTAAGTTATATGTTAAATTTATTAATCTATTTTCATTATTACGGCTCATTTTTTGATATTGTACAATTAAATCATTTAATCTTCTTATATTAAAATGTTGACGCAATACAGTGATATTGTTTCTATTTTTTTCAATATTTAACGTTAAACGTTGTGTTAGTTTTTTCTCTAAATCGTCTCTTCGTTGAATCTGTTGATCATATAATAATGTAGGTTGCTTAAATTTATAATATGATGACAAATAATCTAATTGTTTATGTTGTTTTTCTACTAGTTGTTTAATACTTTTAGTAAGAGAAAATCGATACTGATGTATTTGTTGAATGAGTTCGTACTGATCTGGTGTAGCGATAACAGCAGCTTGAGTAGGTGTTGCTGCTCTCATATCTGCTACAAAATCACTAAGAGTAAAATCAGTTTCATGTCCTACAGCTGAGATAATTGGTGTATGACACTCATATATAGCTCGAACAACTTCTTCTTCATTGAAATTCCATAAATCTTCAATAGAGCCGCCTCCACGGCCTAAAATGATGGTATCTACTCCTAAAGTATCTGCATACTTAATTTTTTCAATAATGTCATTTTTAGCATTAATACCTTGCACTAATGTACTAATTGATATTTTTTCTACTAGAGGGTATCTACTATCTATGGTAGTGTGAATATCTCTGATTGCTGCTCCAGTATCAGCTGTAAGAATAGCAATTTTTTTAGGAAATCTAGGGATTGCTTTTTTATGATTTTGATTAAAAATTCCCTGCTTATTTAGTTTTTCTTTTAATTGCTCTAGCTTTTGGTATAAATTTCCTATACCATCAATTTCCATTTTATTAACATAAATTTGATAATTTCCTCTACGTTCATAAACTGAAACTCGAGCTTCTAATAAAACTTCGTCTCCTTCTTTAGGACCAAATGTTAGTTTAGAAGCATTTCCCTTAAACATCATAGCACTTATCACACTATTTTTATCTTTCACATTAAAATAAAGATGACCACTAGAATGTTTTTTAAAGTTTGAGAGTTCACCTTTTAAGAGGATAGATTGTAAGTGTGGATCTTGATCAAATTTATATTTAATATATTTAGTTAAAGTAGAGATACTTAAATATTCTGACATGATTCATCACTCAAATATGTTTATTTTATATTACTTAAGACACCGTTTATAAATTTATAATGACCTTCATCACTAAATTGTTTTGTTAGCTCTACTGCTTCATTAATGATGACTTTAGGAGGCGTATCACTATGAAGCAATTCAAAGGTAGCCATTCTTAAAATAATACGATCCGTTTTTAATAATCGTTGTATAGACCAGTCTTTTAATTTTGGTTCAATTGTTTGATCTAAAACTTGTTCATGATCTTTCACTCCTGTAACAAGCCAATGAATGAACTCAAAATCTAAGTCTGGATAATCGTCTTTTATAAAATTTATAGCTTCATTGATTGTTAAATCTGTATTTTTCATTTCTAGTTGAAACAATGTCTGAAATGCTTGTTTTCTTGATTCTTTACGACTCATAAGAAACTCCTTTGTATTATGGTAACTTTGATTTATTCAGCTGTAATGTGCATGATATGAATGTTAATTTCTTTGGGTTCGATAGCAGTCATTGTTTTAATGGAATTAAAAATAGAAGTCTGAATTTTACTTGCAACTTTAGCTATTTTTATTCCATGTTTAATAGAGCAATAAACATCAATATGAATACCATCATCTTTAGTATTAACTTTTAAATTTTTATTTAAATTTTTACGACTTATTTTTTCAATATTACTCTTTCTTAGTTCATAAAAATGTCCAGTCACTCCTTCAACTTCAGAAACAGCAATACTTGCTATTACTGAAATAACTTCTGGTACAATTTCTACTTTACCTAAATTAGCATGTGAATAATCTGCTACATTTACCATTATTTTATCCTCCTATTCACTCTCAGCCATAATATTATACTTTTCTAAAAAGTTTGTATTATAATCTCCAGATTTAAAAATATCATTATTCATTAATTTAAGATGGAATGGAATTGTTGTATCTATTCCTAGAATTAAATATTCACTTAGTGCTCGAATCCCAGTCATTATTGCTTCATCTCTGGTAGGTTCATGCACAATCAATTTTGCTACCATTGAGTCATAATAAGGTGGAATCGTATAGTTTGTATAACATGCTGATTCGATTCTTACTCCGTATCCTCCTGGCGCAAGGTATTGTGTGATTTTACCTGGTGAAGGCATAAAATTTTTATAAGGATTTTCAGCATTAATTCTATATTCAATGGCATGGCCATTTATTGTAATATCATCTTGCTTATAAGGTAGCGGTTCTCCCATAGCAACTTTTAATTGCAATTTCACTAAGTCTACACCGGTTACCATTTCAGTAACTGGATGTTCTACTTGAATTCGTGTATTCATTTCCATAAAATAGAATTTATTTTCATTTAAATCATATATGAATTCTATAGTACCAGCATTTTCATAATTCACTGCTTTAGCTGCGCGAATAGCGGCTTTACCCATCTCTTTACGTTTTTCATCTGTAAGTATTGGCGAAGGTGACTCTTCTACTAATTTTTGCATACGTCTTTGAATTGTGCAGTCACGTTCGCCTAAATGAATTACATTACCGAATTGATCACCAATCACTTGAATTTCAATATGACGGAAATTTTCAATGAATTTTTCTAAGTATAATCCACCATTACCGAAAGCTGTTTGCGCTTCTTGTTGTGTCATACGGTAACCATTTTCTAAATCGTTCTCATTTCGTGCAACGCGAATTCCTTTACCTCCGCCACCAGCAGTAGCTTTAATAATAACTGGATATCCTATCTGTTTAGCCACTTTTTTAGCATCTTCAATCGAATCAATTAATCCATCACTTCCTGGTACTACAGGCACGTTAGCTGCTATCATTTCAGCTTTAGCTACATCTTTAATACCCATTTTTTGAATGGATTGATAACTTGGTCCAATAAATTTTAATTGGCAAGCTTCACAAAGTTCAGCGAAATCACCATTTTCGGCTAAAAAGCCATAACCTGGATGAATTGCATCACATCCTGTTGAAGTCGCTATAGATAGGATGTTTGGAATATTTAAATATGAATCTTTAGACTGAGTTGGACCGACACAATATGCTTCATCAGCGATTTGAGTATGTAATGCATCTTTATCTCCCTCAGAATATATAGCAACAGTTTGAATACCTAAATCATGACAAGCTCTAATAATTCTAACTGCAATCTCACCACGATTTGCGATTAATACTTTTTTCATTATTTCACCTTAAATAACGGCTGGCCATACTCTACCATTTGTCCGTCTTCCACTAAAATTTCAACGATTTCTCCTGTGACTTCTGCTTGAATTTCATTAAATAATTTCATGGCTTCTAAGATACATACAGTTGAATCATTAGTGACTTTATCCCCAACTTGTACATAAGCTTCCTCTTCAGGTGATGGAGATTTATAAAAAGTCCCTACCATCGGGGCATTAATTGTTTCGTAGTTTGACGTTTCATTTTCTTGGTTTACTTCACTAGTTTGAGACATTTCATTTGCCATTGGTGTTTGTACAGATGGTTGAGATGCCATCACTGTTGGTTGTTGTGAATATTGAGGCGTAATAATTTCAGTTTCTTTTTGTTTTTTTAAATTAACTACGCTACCTTTATTATCTTCTATATTAATTTCAGTTAAACTTGATTCATCAAGAATTTGAATTAATTCTTTAATTTCTTTAAAGTTCATAATTTAATGACTCCTCGACTTAGTTTTCATCTACCCATCTATTTTACTTGAGTGTGAAAATCAATTCAAGCGTGTTCATTTAACTGAGATCTAACTTATGATTAAAAAAGTATATAAGTAATTATAATATAGTAAATTTATATTAAAACTTAGATACTAAAATATTGATTATTCTTTTTCATTATTTATATAAAAACAGGTTAATCCATAATTAAATATGCATTAACCTGTTTTAATTTAAATTTTTAAAATTATTAATTATGCTCTTGAAATGTAACTACCATCGCTTGTATTAATAACTAACACATCGCCTTCATTAACGAATAATGGTACATTTAAAGTATAACCGGTTTCAACTGTAGCAGATTTTGTAGCACCAGTTGCAGTATCACCTTTAATACCCGGCTCTGTTTCAGTAACTTCAAGTTCAACAGTTTTTGGTAATTCAATACCAATCGTTTCACCTTCATATGACTGAATTTGAACTTCCATATTCGCTTTTAAATATTTTAATTCATCTTTTAAGTAATCGCCAGATAATTCTGTTTGATCAAATGTTTCATTATCCATGAAGACATGAGTATCTCCATCAGCATATAAATATTGCATACGACGATTTTCAATCATCGCTTGTTCTACTTTTTCACCAGCTCGGAAAGTTTTTTCTTGAATAGCGCCTGTTCTTAAATTACGTAATTTAGAACGAACAAAAGCAGAACCTTTACCTGGTTTTACGTGTTGGAAATCAATTACTTTCCAAATTCCATTATCTACTGAAATAGTTAAACCTGTTTTAAAATCATTAACCGAAATCATTCAGTTTCCTCCTCAATTATACGCTTACTATAAAATAATAAGGTCTTTTGTGCATTTAGTAAAGACTTCACACCCATTTTCAGTAATTAAAATGTCATCTTCTATACGCACTCCACCAAGACCATCTACATAAATACCTGGTTCAATAGTAACACAATTATTAACTTGAACTGTATCATTAGTATTTTTAGATAATACTGGACCTTCATGAATATCCAAACCAATACCATGACCTAAAGAATGACCAAATTCATTACCATAACCATGTGCTTTAATATAATCTCTAGATAATGCATCAACTTCCTTAGTTGTCATACCTGGCTTGATTTCTTCAATTGCCTTTATTTGAGATTGAAGCACGATATTATAGATTTCTTTCAATTTTTTATCAGGTTCACCAATCGCAAATGTTCTAGTAATATCTGAACAGTATCCTCTATAATATGCACCAAAGTCAAGAGTAATCATGTCACCTTTTTCGATTACTTTATCACTAGCAACTCCATGAGGCAAAGCCCCTCTATAACCAGAAGCAACGATTGTATCAAATGATGGACCATCAGCGCCTAGTTCTAACATTTTACTTTCAAGCAATACTTTTAACTCTCTTTCAGTCATTCCAACTTTTGCAATATTTAAAATGTAGTTATAAGTATCATCCACGATCTTAGCCGCATATTTTATTTTAGCGATTTCTTCAGGTGATTTAATTTCTCTAATTTTTTCAATGGCATTGCCTATACTTACGTACTTCGTATCAATTTGGCTTAATTCTTGAAACGTATCATAGCTAACTAAATGACCTTCAAAACCTACTGTTTTATACTGCTTGTTTTTTATAATTTCTTTTATCTCATCAATAATCCCACTACGTCGATTTACAATTTCAAAGTGAGTGGCTTGATTTGTGGCTTGTTCAATATAACGGAAATCTGTAATCAACTTATTTTCATTATTAGAAATGATTAAAGCGCCACTTGTTCCAGTGAAATCAGAAATATAACGTCTATTATAGTCAGATAATATAACAAGAGCATCAAGATTTTCACTTTTTAATATATGACGAACTTTAGCTAATTTATCCATTTAACCCACTCCTTGTATAACGTTTGTACATTTTTATTATATACATTAAAATAATAACATACTTAAAATATTAAAGATATTTTGATTTAGGGAGATTTACATGAAAAGATTATTAACGATTTTAGGAGCTTCTTTGTTTTTGGTTGGCTGTGGCTCTCAAAATTTAGGACCTTTAGAAGATAAAACAACCAATTTAAGAGATGAGAATCATAATTTAAAATTAAAAATTCAACAACTAAATCAAGATATAAATAATCAAAAATCTCAGTTAGAAGCATTAAATAAAGATAAAAAGAATGTATCTAAAACTGTTGATAATAATAATGAAGCTAATTTTTTACAAGCTTCTTCAAATTATTATCAAGATATTGCTAAGATTATCGATAAATTTAATCAACTTGATTTAAATAAAACTAAAAAAGATGATAAAAATCAAAATCTTGAAAAGCTAAATTCATTATCAAATGATATAGATGATGCCTACAGCAAATATAAAAGTGATACAGATAAAAGTAATATATCAAATGATAATACTAACGAAGATAAAACTATTAAACAAATAAACAAAAATCTTCAATCTGCTTTTAAAGATATTAAAAATGGCTATGAATCTAACAATAAAAAGAAAATAAATCAAGGTAAGATGAAGTTATCACAAATTAATGTTTCTAGTAGTTCATAAAATAGGAGTTTTTTAGTTGAAAAATATTATATTTTATTTCGTTTTAATTATAGCAGCTATAGGTTTACTGCTAAATCTAAATATTTTTGTAATGTCGTTCATGAAAACAATTTTCACACTTATAATGATTGCTCTTATTATTTACTTTATCTATTATTTCTTCTTCCTTACAGAAGATCAGAGAAAATATCGAAGAGCAGTCCGAAAATATAAAAAAAGACAAAGAAAATAAAAACAAGGAGGTTCAAGAGTATTAGTACTCTTAAGCCTCCTTGTTTTATATCTATTTTTTATATAACCACTCTTCTGAACGATATTTTTCTTCAAGAACTTTTACTTCGGCTAATTGATTTTCAGTTAGAGATAGTGGTTTAAATTCGATATTTAAACCTTTTTTAAATCCTTCTTCAAATGCTTTTTCCATTTCTTCAATAGAGATGTGTCTATCTGATATATCATTTATTGCTACAGCTTTATCTACAAAAGCTTTTTTCATTTTTTCTTTCAAGCGATCATTCTTAAAAATAAACATATCAAATAATTCGTCTACATCTACATCTTGAAGTAGTGACCCATGTTGAAGAATAACACCCTTTTGACGTGTTTGTGCACTACCTGCAATTTTACGTCCTTCAACGACCAATTCATACCAACTTGGGGCATCAAAGCAAACGGCACTTCTTGGTTGTTTTAATTTTTCTCTCTCTTCTTTAGAACGTGGAATAGCAAAATAAGCATCAAATCCTAATAATTTAAAGCCTTCTAAAAGTCCTTCTGAAATGACACGGTAGGCTTCAGTAATTGTAGAAGGCATATTTGGATGAGATTCAGGTACGATAACACTATATGTTAATTCTTTGTCATGTAGAACGCCTCTACCACCAGTTTGACGGCGAACTAAACCAAATCCTTTTTCTTTCACTTTATCGATATCAATTTCTTTTTTTAATCTTTGAAAATAACCTACAGATAAGGTAGCAGGATTCCAAGTATAAAATCTAACTACAGGATCAATTTCCCCTCTTGAAACAAAATTTAATAAGGCTTCATCCATTGCCATATTATAATAAGGATCATGGCTCCCAGTATTGATAAAATTCCATGTTTCAGTCATATAAAAACTCCAATCACAACTTAATTTATATAAATTCAACGTTAATGTTACTTTAGAATGTATTAGAAATATGAAACAATAAAAAATTTTTGATAAATTGAGCTAACACCTTTATAATTAATAATAACGGTTAATTAGGGAGGATGCAATATGAATGTATCTTTGATTATAGCATTAATAATTATAGTTTTAATAATCCTTTACATGGTTGGAAATTTCTTTCTTAATCGACGAGCTGTAACTGAACTAGATCAAAACGAATTTCATAAAGGTTTAAGAAAAGCTCAAGTCATTGATGTACGTGAAAAAGTTGATTATGATTATGGTCATATTAATGGTGCTCGCAATATTCCAATATCTATGTTTAGACAAAGATTTCAAGGTTTACGTAAAGATCAACCTGTATATCTTTGTGATGCAAATGGTATTGCCAGTTATCGTGCTGCTCGCATTTTGAAAAAAAATGGATATAAAGATTTATACATGCTTAAAGGCGGCTATAAAAAATGGACTGGTAAAATTAAAACTAAAAAATAATTATCAGAAATAAAACTCTCAAGAAATTTCTTGAGAGTTT
>NZ_KV813753.1:160213-189043 GCF_001813735.1 Staphylococcus sp. HMSC068C09 | reverse complement strand
AAACTCTCAAGAAATTTCTTGAGAGTTTTATTATTTCTGATAATTAAATCATTCATTAAATTATTTACAATATTAAAGTTTTTCTTGATGTAAATCTTCAAATTTAAGAATTGGTTTACGAGCTGCAGTTGTTTCATCCAATCTATCAATGATAGTTGTATGAGGTGCTTCTAATACTTTATCAGGATCACTTTCAACTTCATCTGCAATTTGAAGCATTGCATCAATGAAGTAGTCTAAAGTTTCTTTAGATTCAGTTTCGGTTGGTTCAATCATCATACCTTCTTCCACATTTAGCGGGAAGTAAATTGTTGGTGGATGTACGCCAAAGTCTAGTAAACGTTTTGCCATATCTAGAGTACGGACACCATATTCTTTTTGTTTAGATCCACTTAAGACAAATTCATGTTTACAATATTGTTCATAAGGGATTTCATAACGATCTTTTAATCGAGCTTTAATGTAGTTCGCATTTAAGACAGCTGCTTCAGACACTTCTTTTAATCCTTGTGCACCCATCGTTCTAATATACGTATAAGCTCTTAAATAAATACCAAAGTTACCATAAAATGGTTTTACTCGACCGATTGAATTTTCAATATCATTATCATATTTAAATGTATCACCGTCTTTAATCACCATTGGTTTTGGTAAATAACTTGCTAATTCTTTTTTTACGCCGACTGGACCTGAACCAGGGCCACCACCGCCATGAGGACCTGTGAATGTTTTATGCAAGTTTAGGTGCACAGCATCAAATCCCATATCTCCAGGACGAACTTTATCCATAATAGCATTTAAGTTTGCTCCATCGTAATAGAGTAACCCGCCTGCTTCATGAACAATTTCACGAATGTCCATAATATTTTTCTCAAAGATACCTAAAGTATTTGGGTTAGTTAACATAATAGCAGCGGTATTTTCATTAACGACACGCTTTAAGTCTTCGATATCAACTTCACCGCGTTCATTAGATTTAACAGTTACTGATTTAAATCCGGCAAATGAAGCTGATGCAGGGTTTGTACCATGTGCAGAGTCTGGAACAATAACTTCATTACGATGGCCCTCACCATTTTTTATATGATATGCTTTAAAAATCATTAAAGCTGTCCACTCACCATGAGCACCTGCTGCTGGTTGTAGAGTTACTTCATCCATACCTGTAATTTCTTTTAGTTCTTCTTGTAAACTATAAATAATTTCTAATGAACCTTGAATTTGTTCTTCCTCTTGTAGTGGATGAGATTCTGCAAATCCAGAAATACGAGCAACTTTTTCGTTGATTTTTGGATTATATTTCATAGTACAAGAACCTAAGGGATAAAATCCAGAATCTACCCCAAAGTTTTTATTCGAAAGTTCCGTGTAATGACGTACTAAATCTAATTCTGCCACCTCAGGAAACTCTGCTTTATTTTTACGAATAAATTTATCATCTAAAATACTCTCAACAGAGTCTGTTTTAATATCACTTTGTGGTAAAGAATATGCATATCTACCTTCTCTAGATCTTTCAAAAATTAATGGACTAGATTTACTTACTACCATTTAGCTCACCAGCTTTCTCAACAAATGTATCAATCTCTTCTTTCGTTCTTAATTCAGTAACAGCAATTAACATATAATTGTCAAAGTCTGATGAAGCTTCACCTAAGTCAAAGCCTCCGATGAAACCATGTTCTGCTAATTTTTTATTTACATCTTTGATAGGTTGATTAAACTTAACAACAAATTCATTAAAAGATGTACCATCTAGGACTTCAAAACCGTTGTTTTTAAATTGATTTTTAGCATAATTAGCATGTTCTAAGTTTTGAACCGCAATATCATAAATACCTTGTTTACCAAGAGCTGACATAGCAATTGAGGATGCTAAAGCATTCAATGCTTGATTTGAACAAATATTTGATGTGGCTTTATCACGACGAATATGTTGTTCACGAGCTTGTAAAGTAAGAACAAACCCTCTATTACCTTCATCATCTTGCGTTTGTCCTACTAATCTGCCAGGAACTTTACGCATTAACTTTTTAGTAGTAGCAAAGTAACCACAATGAGGACCGCCAAATTGAGTAGGAATACCAAATGGTTGTGTATCACCAACAACAATATCTGCTCCAAATTGGCCTGGAGGTGTTAAAACGCCTAATGCTAATGGGTTAGAATAAACAATGAATAACGCTTTTTTATTTTCAATATAAGAATGAATTTTTTCTAAATCTTCAATTGATCCATAGAAGTTAGGATATTGTACAGCAACTGCTGCAGTATCATCATCAATTGCTTGTTCTAATTTTTCTAGGTCAGTAATCGTTCCATTTAAATCAACTTCAACAATTTCAAATTCTTTTCTTACTTTAATATACGTTTTTAATACTTGTAGAGCCTGATAATGGAGACCTTTAGATACTACAATTTTGTTCTTTTTAGTATGATTAAAAGCTAATATACAAGCTTCGGCAAAGCTAGTTATGCCATCATACATAGACGAATTTGCGACATCCATTTGAGTAAGTTCACAAATTAATGTTTGGAATTCAAAAATTGCTTGTAGTTCACCTTGAGAAATTTCAGGTTGATAAGGTGTATAAGCAGTATAAAATTCAGAACGAGAAATCATAGCGTCTACTACTGCAGGTGTGTAATGATCATATACTCCTGCACCTAAAAAACTCACATGTGTTTCTTTAGTAATATTTTTATTTGCAATAGTATTCAATCTTCTTAAAAGTGAAGTTTCAGCTTCTGCACTATCTATATTCAAATCTCTATTAAGTAAAATATCTTTTGGAATATCTCCAAAGAGCTCGGTAATTGAATTTGCTCCAATTGTTTCTAACATTTCTTTTTTATCTTTATCAGTTAATGGTATATAACGATGACTCACATTGCACACCCCTTAGTTATTTTTCGATTTGATTTTTCTTAACAATTTTAGCTTTTAATTGTCTTTTACGAACTTGAACTAGTAATTCTTTACCTAACTCAAATTCATCACGATCAATAATAGCCATAGCAATTGATTTTCCTGAAGAAGGTGATTGAGTTCCTGAAGTAATTTCACCTATTTCTTTTCCGTCAAGATTCATTACTGTATAACCCGTTCTTGCAATGCCTTTATCTATAAGTTCTAAACCTACAGTACGTCGTTTTGACCCATTCTCTTTTTGATCTTTTAAAACAGATTTACCAATAAATTCATCTTCAATTAAAGGTTTAGCAGCAAAAGCAATTCCACCTTCATAAGGCGTAATTGATTCAGTGAGATCTTGTCCATGAAGAGGTAAACCAGCTTCTAATCTAAGTGTATCTCTTGCACCTAAACCACAAGGTACAACGCCTTTATCAATAAAACCATTCCAAATGTCAACTGTATCATTTGAATTACAATAAATTTCAAAACCATCTTCACCTGTATATCCAGATTGAGATAAGATAACATTTTTTCCAAAAATAGTTACATTTTGTTTGAATTCAAAAGGCTTCATTTCACTTACATCAATATCAACAAGTTCACTTACTAAAGTTCTTGCTTGAGGGCCTTGAACCGCTAATTGACCATACTGTTCAGACACATTTGTTACAGTAGCATTAAATTTAGATTGATGTTTTTGAATCCATTCGAAATCCTTATCAGTATTGGCTGCATTAACAATTAATAAGTATTTGTTATCAGCAATTTTATATGTTACTAAATCATCAATAATACCACCCTCATCATTACATAAAGCTGTATATTGAGCTTTAGTTTCAGATAAATTAGTAGTATCATTCGAAAGTAAATATTGAACAAATTTACTAGCATTTTCACCTTCTATTAAAATTTCTCCCATATGACTTACATCGAACATACCTACTTTGTATCTAACTGCGTTATGTTCTTCTTTAATACTAGTAAATTGAACAGGCATAGCCCACCCACCGAATTCAACTATTTTAGCACCACTATTTACATAAGTTTCATATAATGGTGTCTTTTTTAATTCGTTTGTCATTTAAAAACCCCCTATTTTTTTATAAAAAAAGCAGAGTAGCAGAAGCTACCCTGTCTAAATAACAAATCCAGGACTGCGTAACAGTATTATCCTTTTGCCTGAGAGTTTCGTAGTTTACTTGCACCTTCGGCGATAACATGACATAATTTCAAAACAACTATAGAATCAGTTCAAGTTATTCTCTCTAATACTGATCATTCGCATGGTATATGATTTAAAATTGTTTTATATACACATTCAATTGTTTTACTACTATCTACTTTTTTGGATGCGATTTCATTATATCTTGAAACTCTCGATAAATACAAGTCTTTTAATTGTTTTTCACTTTTGTTTTTCGCATTTGGTCTATGTGGATCATTAGCAATTCTATTATAGATAATATCTATATCACAATCTAACCAAATAACTGTTTTATTTTTTAAAAGTGAGATAGAATTATCGTTTTCTATAATTCCTCCCCCGGTTGATATAATATCATATTTACCAATACAATCATTTAAATATTTATACTCTAACTTACGAAATCCTTTTTCACCAATTTCATTAAAAATATCTGGTATTGTTTTAAATTCTTTCATTTCTATATATGTATCTAAATCAATATATGAATAGTGTAATTTTGAAGCCAAATATTTGCCAATAGTACTTTTACCAGTACCCATAAAGCCTGTTAATATAAGTGGTAAATAAGAATGAGTCATCCTAATCACCTCTCTTAAGTTTATCACTTATTATACTATCATAATATATTTGAATATTATGTATTGTTTTTAATTTTATACTATATTGAGCAGAATAAGTAGATATAATTATCAAATATATACTAAGAATAAATAATGTATAGCTACTTATATATCCTTTCATTTTATAAAAATAAGTTTTTTTCATAGTAATCGTTTTTATCACCTATTTTTAGTTTTAATTTTATGATGTTAGAAGGTAAAATTTGAAATTCTGCATTGATGACGTTATTTAGTAAAACGATATTGCCATTCCCATTAATTTTGTAAAATAGTTTGTTGTTTTTAAATTCTATATAATCTTTAGACGATTCATTATCAATGATAATTGTATGTTTATCCTTAATTATAAGGGCATGATGCTTTTTCGAAATAATTTGAGTTATATTTGTCTGAAAAAAAGCATATTCTGTTTGATAACTATTATATGACTCGTATAAATAGGAATGAGTCAATTTAATTAATTGAGGAAAAAATGTTAACATCATTGTTGTTAAAAATAATGAAACTAACATTTCTATTAAAGTGAATGATTTTAATTTAATATTTAACGCATGATTCGATTTCAGTTTCTTTGTGAAGTCCACATATTTTGTTGGAATAAAGTTTAATATGATAATCACCTAAATTTATACCTTTTGAAAGGGTTTTTTTATCATAATGGTTGATACTACTCATTATAGTTTGCTTGATTTCAATAATTTGGTATTCTCTTTTTAATGTATGATTTAAACTGATTAGTAGTGGAATTAAAGTAAAAACTATAGTAGTGAATATATACAAGCTAAATAAACTATCGATGAGTAACACTGCTTTAAATTTTAAAATATCTAATTCTTCCTTTTTCAATATTAATAATCAACTTATATTGATGTTGATTGATTTTCAATATTAAAGAGCCAAACTGATTTATTCTTCCTTCTTTATTAAAAGTAATTTTCTCTAAATTTCTAACTTCAACTATTTTTCCATCTTCAATATTGTAGTTGTACCGCCCACCATGTGCTTCTATTACTTTTATAATTGAGGAATGTTTTGAAATTAACAATGTAATAGATTGATGATCATGCATCGCTTTAGATTTAAAATATTCTAATTGATTAACAAATTGTGTTGCTTTTAAATCGTCTGACAAAGAAATATTGTTAAATACATTTACCCTTAAAGTTGCATTAAGTAAGATTGTTAAAATCAAAATGATTAACAAGCTCTCTATAAAAGTGAATGCTTTAATATTCTTACTCTGCAACTGCTTCTCCATTTTTAATACTGATAGTTTCTCCAGACTTACAAGATGATTGCCCTTGTTTTATAAACCCTTCAGTTACTAAGTCCTCAATAGAATTAGGAACTCTATTATGTTTTAAAGTATAAGCTTCAATTTGACTATTGACCATTTTCACTTGTGCTTCACATCCTGTTGATTGAATATGTGACATTTGTTTAGCTATATTCGGAATAATAAGAATGAGTAAAACACTAATTATTAATAGTACAAGTAACATCTCAATTAAAGTAAAAGCTTTTAATTTATTTTTGAATTTTTTCATAAAAAACCTCCATTTTACTTTACTTAATATTTTGCATAAGTTGGAACATGGGTAACATGATCACTAGATACAAGCTGACTATAAAGGCTCCTAAGAATATAAATACGATAGGTTGGATAATTTTTGACTGTTTTAAAGCTGTTTGTTGGAGCCTTTGAATTAATATTTGACAATACATTTTCAACTCAATATCTAATTTATTATTTTTCTCACCTTGCTTAATAAACTGTATTAAATCATATTGATAACATGGTATTTTAATCAAAATATTGGGTAAATTAATGCCTCTATTTAGTTCATTTTGAATAACGATACCAATATAATTCAAAAATGAGTTGTTTTGTAGATGAATGTACATATCTACGACTTGTTGAATACTAATACCATTTTTATAAAATAAAGCTAAATCATTAGCAAGTTGATATGTTTTTATAGTCGAATAATAAAAACGTACAATTGGTATGTAAGAAATGAATGTAAGTTTTTTGGATATATCTAATTTATTAAGAAAGATAAATATAATGATGGATAAAGTTAGTAAAGTAAAAAAAACAAAAAGAAAAATTTGCGGTAAATGACTAATTAAATATGTAATAATAGTTTGTGATAAATTGAGTTTAACATCCATCATTGAATACAGATGTTCAAATTGAGGTAAAACTGTATAATTTAATATACTTAACATAGTTATAAATATTGCAATTAAAATGATGGGATATTGAATAGCTTTTAATATTCGTTGTTTAGCTTGAAGATTTGTTTTTAAATAATTCATTGCTTCCTCTAGTGCTTCATTTATATTCCCATATTTCTGCGCAAATTGAATTTGAGTGATAATAGATTTAGGATAGCCTATTAATTCTAATATTTGATCGCATTCTCCTCCTGTTTTTATTATTTTAACTATCTTATTTGCTATATCTTTATTTTTATAATTAAAATACAAATTTATAAAATTAAAACTTTCTAATAATGTAAATCCACTTTTAAGTAAGTTATTCAAATTATTTAGAAGTATAATTTGTTGGTTTTCATTAAGAACTTTAGAATGTTTGTTAAATATATTTTTCAACCACATCTTCACATATAAGACCTTCTTTCGATAGCGATAACAATTTTTCTTTTAAATTATTAAATGTCTTAGGAAGCGTATGGTTATGTTCAAAAAAATATTGAATTTGATTATTTGTAATAGACTCACAAACAAGCTTTCTTTGATTTGAAGTAGTTGTAACTAATCTTTGATTTGAAATAACATTTATTGCTTGTGAAATTTCTTGAACACTAATCCCCATCTCTAACAATCTGAGTATTGCGCCCTTACAATTGCTTGAATGCATAGTAGTTAACACTAAATGACCACTTAAACTTGCTTGAATAACACATTTTGCCACTTCAGCATCTCTAATTTCACCAATTAAAATAACATCTGGATCACATCTTAATATTGCTTTAAATGAACTAACATAATCTATACCGGCTTTATGATTTACTGACACTTGTGTTATGCCTTTTAATAATTGTTCAACAGGATTTTCAATTGTAATAACATTTAAATTTAATTCTTGAAAAGCATAGAGTACTAATTGATACATCAAAGTACTTTTACCTGAACCTGTTGGACCAGTAAGTAAAATGAGACCTTGCTTTTTATTCATTAGAGATTTAAAGTCATTAAAGTCCTTATACTCTCTTTTAGAAGTGAAATATTGAGGGATAAGTCTAATAACACAACTTTCTACTCCTAATGACAAAGGTAAAGTAGAAATTCTTAAATAAAATATTGATTTAGCATGATAAGTATATCTACCACTTTGAGCTATTTGATGTGTTGATACATCTAAATTTGCTTTAAATTTCATATAAATTAATAATTTTTCATAAATGTCATTACTAAACATTTCATATGTCTCTAATATATCATTCACTCTGAATTTAATATGTACTTTATCCTCTGAAGGAATAAAGTGTACGTCACTTGCATTTTTTGAAATTGCTTTATTAATTATTTCTTGAAATAATAATTTCAAAAAAAACACCTCCTACATATATAAACGTAAGAGGTGTTTAAATTACTTTTTTATTGTCCATCTAAATATGGATTGAGTTGTTCGTCATCTACCGTAGTGTATTGACCATGACCTGGGAATAAAGGCAAATCTCCGTCTAATTCAAATAATTTATCCTTAATTGAGTCTACTAATGTTTCATAGTCTCCTCTATATAAGTCTGTTCTTCCAATACCGTTATTAAATAATGTATCTCCTACTACTGCAAAATCGTCAAAAACGTAAGTTAAACTTCCTGGCGAATGACCTGGTGTATGAAGAACATTGAATTTAAATTCATCGATTGTAAAATTACCTTCATCTAAAGCAATTGGTTGAGCTTTACTAGTAGTGAGTGGCATACCATATTGTTTAAATTTTGAAGAACCATTTTTTTCAGGATCAGTTAAGAAAGAAAATTCTTCTTTATGCATATAAACAGGTACATCATATTTGGATAATACATCGTCTAAAGCACCAATATGATCAAAATGAGCGTGTGTAAGTAGTATTGCTTTTAAAGGTTTATTGATTTGATTTAATTTCTTAAATATTTTATCAGATTCTCCAGCAGGATCAACTAATAATACACTGTTATCGCTTTCTACAAAATACGCGTTTGTATCAACTAATCCTAAAGATAAATTAGAAATTCTCATATTATTCACCTTGTTTATCTAAATGTTTTTGAACAGATTTTAATTTATCATTCATTTTACGAGACTTATCTCTTCTATCATCAATACGGATATTTGTACATACTCTATCTAATCCTTTATCAAATGGTAATTCGTGAATTGCTTGAACTACTTCAAATAAATCTTTAAGATCACCTTCGATAAGCGTATTCATAGGGGTTAATTGATAGTCAATTTTACCTTGCTTTTTAAATGCTTCTAGTTTCGTTTGGATTTCTGCAATATATTTACTAACACTAGGACCTTCCGTTCCGACTGGTATAACAACTACATCAATAATAGCCATTATTTAACACCATCCTTTTCAATTATATATGTTTTTATTAGTCCAGCAGCACCAGTGATACCAGCATCATTTCCAAGTTTTGCTTGGACAATTTCAGTATCTTTTTGAGCAGGAGTAAATGTTAAATTATGATATTCTGTTTTAATATTTTCAATTAATATTAATCCAGCTGTAGACATTCCTCCACCTAAAACAATATATTTAGGATTGCTTGTAGCACTAATTATACTACATAAATAAGCGATATGATTTGCGACCTTCTCTGTTATAAATATACAGAATTGATCTCCTGCTTTTGCTGCATCAAATACAGCTTTAGCAGTTACTTTATTCTCTTTTATAAGTGATAAAATAGATGATTTAAAAGTTAGTTTAGGATAATAAAAATTGACTAAATTAACCACTCCAGTAGCTGAAGCAACAGTTTCAATACATCCTGATTTGCCACAATTACAATTAAAACGTTGATCAAAATCAGTTCTAATATGACCTATTTCTGCACCTGAACCATTATGACCATGTACAATTTCACCATTTGAAATGATGCCTCCACCAAGACCAGTACCAAGTGTAATAGCAACTACATCATTTGCACCTTGACCAGCACCTTTATGCTTTTCACCCAGTGCAGCTACATTTGCATCATTATCCACATATACAGGACAATCTATAAATTCACTAAAAATCTCTCTCACATTTACATTTCCAGGCCAATGTAAATTAACAGCCCCATGTACGATTCCCGTTTCAAAATCAACAGGACCAGGAACTCCTATACCAACTCCGATAACATTTTGAAGATCAAAATGATAAGATTCAGTTGCTTCTTTAAAAGAATCAAAGACTTGCCTTAATAAAGTTCGACCTGTATGGTCTGAAGTATCGGTTTCAATAGACCATTTATGTAATCGTTCTAATTTTGTATCAAAGATACCAAGTTTACATGTTGTTCCACCTATATCAGCTGCTAAAATAATATTTTTCATTTATGCTCATTCCTTCTTTGATTAATTATTAAAATACATTTTAGATATTCTTCATTTGTTAAAAGATCATAATTGTAAAGAGAACGTATTTCTTGTTGCATCATTTCATACATATCTTCTTTATCTTTAAAATATATAATAAAACCATAACGTTTCAAAAGTTGCAAGACATCATAAAAATTGTTAATTTTTCGATTCATTACTATCTTTCAATTCTTTTTCTAAATTTTTATAGCTTTGGTTATTGGCATCAATTTTCAAAGCTTTTTTTATATATTTTAAAGATTTATCGTTATCATTTAATGCTCTATTAGCTATGGATAATTCATAGTTTAATAATGCAGAGTTAGGATGACTTCTTAGGCCTCTTTCCCAATCAGCCATTGCCTCTGCTTTAGAACTTTTAGTAGCAGTTATTAAACCTTTTAAGTAATATGTTTCATCATCATCGTATCCTTTATTGATTGTATGTTCAACAATTGATAAAGCATCATCATAATTATAGGATATCATTTCGTCTTTAATAAGTTTATCGTAAATATTTTCTTCTTTAATTGAAAATATTCTAATTTGTAATAAAACAAAAAGTACTAATAATAAAATTAAAAATAACCAAAATAAATTACGATTTTCATGAAAATAATAGCCTATTAATGTAATAAGGATACCACCTATGAAACCACCTAAATGAGCCATTAAATTAATATTCGACATAAATAGCGAGACAAAAATCAATATTAATACAACAACTAACAATTGTATTATCATTTTCTTATTAAAAGTCTTACTTAAGTACATCATCGTTAAAATAGCCCCTATAAGACCAAAAATGGCTCCACTTGCACCAACAGATATTGTACTTATATTAAAGGATAACGAAGCAAAGTTTCCAAATAATCCAGAAATTAAATAGATACCTAACATTTTATATGGACCAACGATCGTCTCTACAATTTTACCAAAAATGAATAAAGATAGCATATTCATTAAAATATGTTCAAAATTAAAATGTAAAAACATCGAGGTAATAAGACGGTACCACTCTCCGTGCACTACATTGAAGTGTACTAATCCCCCAACATCTAGTAGCTTAATATCTGAAAAATGATTTAGATAAATCTTCATATATAACCATACTAGGACATTTATAGCTATAAGTGTATAAGTCATTGGTGAAAATATCATCATATACTTATCAATAAGGTTCGTATTAAGTACACGCTTTTTATAATCTAACGATGATTTTTTATCTTTTTTATTAACGCGTTTTTTTAAAATAAAATTAGGCATTGTATTTTCTAAGTCTTTTTCATTAGTGATACTATGATAAATCAACTTAGTAGGATGCGTTTCATCGAAATTATCAATATTCATCGATGTTTCTAAAAAGTAGAAGAACTCAACTTTTTTAATTTTAAATCCTAACTTTTTTTGTAAATTCTCTTTATGATCATTTATTTTAGATTTGTCGAAGCGTATCTCTTGAGTTGAACTCACTTCTTTTCTAAATACAATAAGTTCTTCTTTTTTCTTATTGAATAACCAAATTTCATTTGTATTTTTATCTGTGTGTTCTAATTTATAGTTAAAATATTTGATCCAATAATAAATTGATTTCCAATATAGTTTATCAATATTCATTAATTCCTCCCAAATTTAGTGTTACATATAATTAAATTATCTACAGGTTGATCATGTTTTTCCACATCAAAATCTGATATTTGGAAGTCATATATAAGACTAATTGAGTTAATATCGTGTTGATTTAGAAATTTATCATAGTAACCTCCTCCATACCCTATACGAAAACCATTTGTTTGAAAAGCTACTCCAGGTACAATAAGTAAATCCATGTCATTACTAATAGATGTATCTTCATTAACATAATTAATGCCTTTATCATCGGTAGCTATTGATGACAAATCTAATAGTTGTTTAAAGTTCATATTACGACTTCTGTAATCTGTATTGGGCACAAAAATTTGTTTTCCATTATCTAAAGCGAAATTAATAATATTGTATGTATTAATCTCGTGTGGCATAGACAAAAATATACCGATACGATGTGCATTTTTGAATTTTTCGTTTTCAATTAATTGTTTCATTAACCAAATATCAGCTTTATGCTTACTTTTTTTATCAAAGTCTTTCATTTGTGATAAGATATTTTTTCTAATTTGTTTTTTACCCATTCTTTCTCCCATCCTTTAATATATATTATAACGTTATTATATAGTGATGTCATTTGTGATAATTCAAATTATTTTAAGTTAAAAAATTATATTAATTTATATAAAATAAATATAGTTGTTGATTATATATTTAGGATTATTAATAGTTGAATGAGCTACTAAAGTAAAAAAGGTTGGAACAATTTTGTTCCAACCTTTTTACTTTTAATATTATTTAGTTTCACGATGTAGAGTTTGTTTGTTATCACGTGAACAATATTTTTTCATTTCAATACGTTCAGGATTGTTTCTTTTATTTTTAGTAGTAATGTAGTTTCTGTCACCACATTCAGTACAAGCTAATGTTACGTTTACGCGCATGATTATACCTCCTTACCTTTTCTAAATACGACTTTATTATCATACCACTTAGACGATTAATTGAAAAGTATTAATTTTTACTAGTGTTAAATAGAAAAGCATCTTATCAACGGTTATTCAAATTATTTTTCATTTTTAAAGTAGTAATTAATGATATCTCTTCCTAAATCTCCCCCATTTAACCATGGTGGTGGAACAGGTTGATTAGTATATACGATAGAAAAAGCTAATTTAGGATCTTTAACAGGCGCATAACCTATATATGTTGAGTTAACTCTAGGTTGTCCATTTTGATAAACTTCAGCAGTACCAGTTTTACCAGCTGATGGAACAACAGTTTTATGGAAGCTTGCATAGCCTGTACCATCTTTTTCATTGAAAGCCATCTTGAATCCTTGTTTTACTTCATCTATCTCATCTTGAGAATTATTGACTTTATTTAGTATATTACCTTTAATTTTATCTTTTACAGGTCCTACCTGATCACTATTTGTTGCGTCATGTATAGCTAAACCAATGTGTGGTTGTACTCTGTAACCATTATTTGCAATTGTAGATATATATTGTGAAAGTTGAATAGGTGTATAAGTATCATATTGACCTATTGATAAATCTAAATAATTGCCTGGATTATTAGTTAATGGTTCAATTTGACCAATTGTTTCATTTGGTAAATCGATACCTGTTTTAACACCTAATCCTACTTGATTTAGACCTTTTCTCAGTTTTTGACCAGCTTCTTCAATATTATTAGGTAAATTCATACCACTTGAGTAAGGATCACCAGCTAGTCTTAAAGCAGTTTTAAACATATATACGTTTGAAGAATGCATTAATGCTTCTTTGTCGTTAATTAGGACTTTGCCATTTTGGTTAAAGTAAGAACGTTTAGTTAGTCCGCCACTAAAGTGTAAAGGTTCATCAATCATTTCTTCACCGACTTTGATAGTATGATTTTGATAACCAGTTAATAAGGTTGCTCCTTTAACAGAAGAACCGACTGCAAATTGACCAGTAAAATTACCTAAATCATAATCTAGCAGTTCACCTTTTTTATCAATTTGTCTTCCAGCCATTGCAAGAATATCACCATTTTTAGGATTTTGAACAACTACAAGAGCATTGTCCATATTTGTTGCTCCTTGACTACGCAGTGTTTTTATTTCATTTTCTAATAGAGACTCAACTTTTTTCTGTAAATCAATATCAATGGTTAGTTGTAAATCATTTCCGCGTGACCCAGGGTTAATCACTTTAGAACTAATAACTTTACCAGATTTATCAGTAGTGTATTTCAACTGTTTCTTTTTACCACGTAGAATGTCTTCATATTGATATTCTAGATAAGCTTTCCCAACCCTGTCATTTCTAGAATATCCTTTTGCTAAATACTGTTCAGTTAATTCTTTAGGAATACCCTCAGAAGGTGTAGAGACACTACCAAATATACTTCTTAAAGTTTCACCATATGGATATTTTCGATCCCAATCCATTGAAGTATTGACACCAGGTAAATTATCCAATTGTTGAGAAACAGCAGCATATTCCTTTTCACTAACATCTTCATTTTTTATCATTTGCGGATCAAGTGTAGATCCAGCTGACATTTCTCTGTATATAGCTAATACTTGTAAATCATGCTTAGATAAACTATTTAATTGAGTTTCTGTAATTTTACTATGTAATTGTTTATCGTACTGTTCTTGACTTATGCTACCATTGTTAAGCATAGTTGTTTCTTTTTTCATTAATTTATTAACTTCTTTTGGATGATTTTGTATCCAAAAGTCTTGTTTATCTCGCTTTGTAATCTTATCAGTATTCATTGTAATGAGTTTAGCTAATTTTTTAGCGGTGTTTAACATATCTTGTTGACTGGTTTTTCTAGAACGAGTGTAGGTAATTGCTAATTTCGAAGCATTATCAACTAAAATTTTGCCATTTCTATCTAGTATTCTTCCTCGTGGTACGGATTCATTGACAGTAATATTCTCATCATTTTTCACTAATTGACTATAATGTGCACCTTGTGCAATTTGTAAATATCCTAGTCTTAGGACAATTAATACGAAAATCAAAACAATTGCACCAAATATAAAACTAATTCGTTTATTCATCGTATGTTTTATTTTTTCATCATTTGATTTTTCTTTTAATCTTTTAAGCAAGACAACCGACCTCAATTATTAATCATGTATACGTATAAATGATATATGAAATTGTATAATTTTTCTATATTTTTCATAAAAAAAAGTGATCTCCCAAAAAGAGACCACTAATAAATACTTTTTTTATTTATTATTTTGTAGCAGCATTGTATAACTCGTCTACTTTTTCCCAATTTACAACATTCCAGAAAGCACTGATATAATCAGGACGTTTATTTTGATATTTAAGGTAATAAGCATGTTCCCAAACATCTAAACCTAAAATTGGAGTTTTTCCTTCAGTAATAGGGTTATCTTGATTTGGAGTAGTAACAATTTCTAATTTTCCATTATTTACTACTAACCAAGCCCAACCTGAACCAAAACGTGCTGCAGCTTTATCAGCGAATTCTTTTTTAAACTCATCTAAAGAACCCCATTGTTCTTTAATTTTATCAATTACAGTACCTTTTTCTTCAGAATTAGGAGTTAATAATTCCCAGAATAATGAGTGATTTAAATGACCTCCACCATTATTACGTACTGCTGTTTGAATATTTTCAGGTACACTATCTAAATTTGCAACAATTTCTTCAATTGATTTAGATTCTAAATCAGTACCTTCAACTGCAGAATTTAATTTTGTAACATAAGTGTTATGATGTTTGTCATGATGAATTTCCATTGTTTCTTTGTCGATATGTGGTTCTAATGCATCTGCTGCATATGGTAAATTTGGTAATTCAAAAGCCATAAATAATCATCCTCCTAAATTATCTTTACATAAATAATAACAAGCTATGTGATGTGCAACAAATCATTTGCTTTAAATATTATTCACATAGTTGTCATATTTCTTATTATACTCTTCTTATATCTCATTTTAGTAGTTTTTAAACATATATTTCAATATTAGTAGAAATTCAGACTTTTGACCTATAAAAAACTGAGACGCTTACTTACGTCTCAGAACATTTCTCATTTTAATTTATACCTTTATTATGGCAAGTTTCACATATACCATATACCTCTAATTTATGAGTATGAATATCTACATTAGGTAGGAATTGCTTAACTTGCTCAATTGGACAAAAATCTATTACTTTTGTATCCCCACAATTTTCACATATAAAATGATGATGATGATGATTAGTACAAGCGATTCTAAATTTCATTTCTCCATCTAATTCTGTACTTTCAACAATATTTAAATCTTTAAAAAGATGAAGATTACGATAAATAGTATCAAAAGATATACCTGGATAATCATTGTCTAATTGTTGTTGTATATATTTAGCATTAATATATTTATCTTCATTAACAAAGATATTAATCATATCTTCTCTTTTCTTAGTATATTTTAACCCATTGTCTTTTAAAATTTTAATAGCGTCATTTGTATTCATAATTTAATGCTCCTTTTTGGCAGTTCGTTTAGTTTTCTGTAGTAACATCGTTATTCCTAAAATTAGAACTAATAATACCACGATGACACCACCAGGAGATATATTAATATAAAATGCTAAGGTAAGCCCTAGAATAACAGAACATTCACCTATAACAATACTTAAGATAATCAACTGTTTAAATCCTTTAGTTAATCGCATTGCTATAGCCACAGGTAATGTAATTAATGCACTCACGAGTAAAATTCCTACTACTCTCATTGATGCAGAAATGACCATAGCAACAATCGTTATAAATAAAAACTGAATCCATTTTGGAATATTAATAACCTTACTATATTCCTCATCAAAAGATAAAATAAATAATTCTTTGTATAATAAAAGAATGAATAATAATACGACGATTGAAATAATCGTAATTGTGATTAAGTCACTTAAATTTACAGCACTAATTGAACCGAATAATAACCCAACAATTTCTTGATTGAACCCATCAGCTAGAGAAATAAAAATTGCACTTAATGCAATTCCTGCACTCATTATAATTGGAATTGCAATTTCTTGATAGTTTGAATATGAAGTTCTTAATTTTTCTATAAGTAAAGCTCCAACTATTGCAAAGATTATACCAAACCACATAGGGTTTATAAATGCTAATGCTGGTGATAAGGTAATAATAAACATTCCAAACGAAATACCGCCTAGTGTGACGTGACTTAAAGCATCAGCAATTAATGATAATCGCCTTACTACTATAAATGCACCAATTAAAGGTGCAATAAAACCAATCAATATCCCACTTAAAAGTGAATATCTCATAAAATCAAAATTTAACAATGCTTCAATCATGATATTCACCTCTTAATTCAATCCATATACTTATCATAATTAACTCCTATTTAAAATTATGCTTCACAGCATGAACGATTATGTTGATGATCAACAAATTTAATTGGATGACCATATATTTTTGAAATTTCAACTTCATCAAGAGACTTAAATTCTTCAGTAGAACCGTGGAAATGAAGATGTTTATTTAAGCAAGCGACTTTTGTAGCTGTGTCTACCACAACGCCTATATCATGAGTAACTAAAATAATCGTTATACCTTCTTCTTTTAAATGTTGCAAGGTGGCATAGAATTCATTCACATGTTTTGCATCAATCCCATTTGTCGGTTCGTCTAATACTAAGACGGATGGATTTGAAATTAAAGCGCGTGCAATTAGTACACGTTGTTGTTGTCCACCTGATAATTCTGCAATATTTTTATTCTTTAGATGATGAATGTTTAAACGATGTAAAACATTATCTACTTGTTGTTCATCACTTTTATTAAACCACTGAAAAATTCTTTTCGTTTTAGTTAAACCACTTAAAACAACTTCTTTCACACTAGCAGGAAATCCTGCAGTAAAAGCATTGGCTTTTTGAGATACATAACTAATTTTTAATGCAGATTGAGTATTTTTTTTATAATATTTCCCGTCAATGTATATTTCACCGTGTTGTAATGGTAACAAGCCAAGAATAACCTTTAAAAGAGTAGATTTACCGGCTCCATTAGGACCAACAATTGCAAGAAAGTCACCTTTATTAATTCGAATATTAATGTTTTCTAATACTTGTTTATTATCAAAATAATAATCAATATTTTTTAATTCAAAAACAGGTTGATTCATCTTTTCACCTCGCTAAATACTATACAATTATATATGTTTTTTGTAAATAGTAATGTTTACGAATTAAAACAAGAGTAAGATAGCCTCTTTGTAGATTATGCTATCTTACTCTTATTTTAATTATTGATTCAATATTTTTTCTTTTAATTTGGGGTCAAAAATTTGAGATTTTAACATTTCGATTTCAAAGCGATAAGGCGGCTTTTTATTTTTCTTATCTTCTCCTACATAAGGAGTTTCAAGGATTTTAGGAATGTCTTTAAAAGCTTCATGATGTACCACATTATTCAAGGCGTCAAAACCAATATATCCAAATCCAATATTTTCGTGTCGGTCTTTATGTGCACCTTGTTCATTTTTACTATCATTTACATGAACAACTTTAATACGGTCTATTCCAATGATTTTATCAAACTCATTCAAAACTCCATCAAAATCATTTTTGATATTATAACCAGCATCATGTGTATGACAGGTATCAAAGCAAATAGATAATCGATCGTTATGTGTCACACCATCAATAATGCGAGCAAGTTCTTCAAAACTACGTCCAATTTCTGTTCCTTTCCCAGCCATTGTTTCAAGTGCAATTCGTACATCATGATCATGTGTTAATACTTCATTTAATCCTTTAATAATCTGATTAATTCCTTTATCTGCACCGGCACCTACATGCGCACCTGGATGTAAGACAATATCTTTCGCTCCTATAGCTTGCGTGCGTTCAATCTCATTTTGAAGGAAATTCACACCTAGTTCGTAAACTTCAGGCTTCGTTGTATTTGCTATATTTATTATGTAAGGAGCGTGTACAACAATATTGGATAAACCATATTGTTCCATAACTTTATGACCTTTTTCAATATTTAAATCGTTTATATTTTTTCTTCTTGTATTTTGAGGTGCACCTGTATAAATCATAAATGTTGATTCACCAAATTGATGTGCTTCTTCGGCCGATCCTTCTAACATTTTTTTACCACTCATTGATACATGTGAGCCAATTAACATTTGTTTCACCTAACCTTTTTTATTGTTTTTTCGTTGTTGTCTACTACGTTGTTTACTGTATTGCTTTCTCTCTTGTCGTTTCATTCTTTCTACTTCTTGTTTAAATTTCTTTTTATAGCCTGGTTTAACTTTATTTTTAGATTTACTTCTTACTTTATGTTTTACTTGATTTGTTAAATGATCATCTTTACGTTCACGTTTATGACGTGTATTGTGCGCTTTGATTGGCTTAAGTTCTCCATTTTTAATATCAACATTATCAAAGTGATAGCCTTTATCTTCAATAAGAGAAATATTATGTTCTTCATCTGGGCTATATAACGTTATAGCCACGCCTTTATAATTTCCACGTCCTGTTCTACCCACTCTATGAGTAAAGAAATCAATATCATTAGGAACATCAAAATTTACTACATGACTAACGCCTTCAATATCAATTCCTCTTGAAGCTAAATCACTTGCAATAACATATTGGAAATCTAAATTCCGAATACGTTTCATTTGTTGTTTACGTTCTCTAGGTGTTAAACCGCCATGAATCATACCTACTTTAATGCCAGACTCATTAAGAGATTGAGCAAGTTCATTTGCATTTTCTCTACTGTTACAAAAAATAATACATAGATATGGATTTAGTATATCAATTAATTGTAAAGTTTTATCAACTTTTTCAGTTCCTTTAGTAGGAATCAAATAAAATTCAATATTTTTTTTATTTTGGGATTTGTTATCAACTACAACATATTCAGGGTGACTAAGATACTTATTTAAAAACGGTTCTAATGATTTTGGAATTGTTGCACTAAAGACTGCAATATTAGCATTTTCATCTAAACGAGCAGCAATATAATCCACATCTTCTATTAACCCTAAATCAATGAGTAAATCTGCTTCATCGATAATTAAATATGATGCCTTATGAATATGCAAATGTCCACTCTGAGCTAAATCATTGATTCGTGTTGGTGTACCAATCACTAATTGAGGTTGTTGATTTGTTCGTTGTTTATCTTTCTCTATGTCAGTACCACCAATAAATAAACTTACTTTAATATCTGATTGAAAACTAGCTAGATGACTAGCCACTTTATATAATTGTTGTGCTAATTCACGAGTTGGTGCAACAACAATACTTTGAGGTTCTTTAATGTCAGTATTAATTAAATCTATTAAAGGTAATAAAAAGGCGTGTGATTTGCCAGTACCGGTTTGTGATTGACCAATTAAATTAGTCCCTTTTTTATACGTGGAATAATTCTATTTTGAATTTCAGTAGGTTTATTAAAATTTAAATCTTTAACTGCATCAATAAGATTTGGATTTAAATTAAATATTTCAAATGGATGATTAGCCATTCATCTGGCCTCCTTTGTATTGTTTTAAATATAATTAAATGGATCTGTATTTATTTCTGAAGCTTCTATATTAAACTGCTTACTATCATTACTAAATAACCATCGTCCTAGTAAGTCTTTAAGTCCTTCTTTCATAACGTACTCACTATAATGATTGATATCTAATAAATGAATGCCATTAGTTTTAGCATCAAGTGCATCATGATGTTTTATGTCTCCAGTAACGAAAACATCTGCTCCCTTTTTAAAAGCACTAGTTTCAAAACCGATACCAGCACCTCCGATAATAGCAACTGTTTTAATTAACGCTTCTGAAGGACCTGTATAACGAACGCTAGGAATATTTAAATGTGCTTTAGCATATTTAGCAAAATCTTCTAAATTTAATGGTTCATTTAGTTCACCTATTTTTCCAAGACCATAATTAGCAGATGTCGTCATCTTAATAAAATCGTATACAGGTGTTTCATAAGGATGGTAATTAATAATTGCATTTTTAGCAATACTTAATTGATCTTTACGAATCATAAATTCTACCTTCACTTCATTTACATGTTCAATTCGATTTAGTTCTCCAATATGAGGGCGAGCGTCTCCAACTGGTTTGAATTGACCTTTACCTTTGGACTCAAAGAAACAATATTCATAATTCCCTTCTTTTGCTAGACCAATATTATTTATATGATATTTAAATGATTCTAGATTTTCTTCCGGAATGTAAGTTTGTACTTTATAATAAAAAGATTCTTCTTCATTTAAAAATCTAATATTAGTTAAATTTAATTTTTTTGCTAGCATCTCATTGACACCATCAATGTGATTATCTAAATTGGTGTGTAAAGCAATAAGTTGAATATCATTTTGAATAAGCATGTGTATCAATTTACCGTATCCATCATTAACTAATGATTTAACACCTTTAAAAATTAAAGGGTGATGCGCAATAATTGTATTGTATCCTTTGCTAATTGCCTCTTCTATTACTTCCATTGTGCAATCTAATGCTGTCAAAATACCTGTTATTTCTTTAGTGTCATCTCCAATTAATAAACCCACATTATCCCAGCTTTCAGCAGTTTTAAGGGGAACATGTTGGTCAATAATTGACATTAGTTCTTTAATTTTCATTATAGAGCACCTCTCTTATCATTGATATCTCTTCTTCAATCTCTTCTAGTCTCTCATGATGTTGTATTGGATTCAATTGATTACGAATATACTCTAAAGCTGCTAACTCTCTTTCCCATTTTTTTATAAAAATATCGTTTTTATGATTTAAAAGAATAGGACCAAATTTAAGTGATTTCTTATTAAGAAGATTAAGATTTTCTTTCCATTCACTAACTACAATTTCATAGATATGCCCTTTTTCTTCTAAAATTTCTTCAGCAATAATATCATAATTAAGATGTTGAAGTGTCTTGCGTAAGGTTTCAGTTTGAATATTACTTTGCAAAATTAGACGTGGTTGATGTGCAAGTTTATTTTTACCCTCATCTAATATTTTCGCTATCAAAGGTCCACCCATTCCACAAATTGTGACATTATCTACTTTATCTTTCTCAGTTAGAATACTAAGACCATCACCTAATCGAACATCGATATGTTGAGTAAGTTGATGCTGTGCTACATTCGTTTTAGCAGCTGTATAAGGTCCTTTTATTACTTCACCAGCAATAGCATCATCGCATAGATGATGTTGTAATGCATAAATAGGTAAATAAGCGTGATCAGAACCGATATCAGCTAATGAATTAGGTAATAAGTATTGGCTTACAACTTTTAATCTATGATTTAATGATATCATTGTTATCTCCTTTATTATAAAAAGAGGCTAGGACATAGTATTGTCTTAGCCTCAAATTTCTTTATACATAACATCTATCGTTAACTCAGATTTAGCATTAATCTTAGTCCATAAAATCTTTAAGACGCTTGCTACGACTTGGATGTCTTAATTTTCTAAGCGCTTTAGCTTCGATTTGACGAATACGTTCTCTTGTAACACCGAACACTTTACCTACTTCTTCTAATGTTCTAGTTCGTCCGTCATCAAGGCCAAATCTTAAACGTAAAACATTTTCTTCTCTATCAGTAAGTGTATCTAAAACGTCTTCTAATTGTTCTTTCAATAACTCATAAGCAGCATGGTCAGAAGGACTTTGTGCTTCTTGATCTTCAATAAAGTCTCCTAAGTGACTGTCATCTTCTTCACCTATTGGCGTTTCTAGGGATACTGGCTCTTGAGCTATTTTAAGTATTTCGCGAACTTTTTCAGGTGGTAAATCCATTTCTTCACCAATTTCTTCAGGAGCAGGATCACGACCTAAATCTTGTAATAATTGTCTTTGTACGCGAATAAGCTTATTAATTGTTTCAACCATATGCACAGGAATACGGATGGTGCGAGCTTGGTCAGCAATAGCACGTGTAATGGCTTGTCTAATCCACCATGTAGCATAAGTAGAAAATTTAAATCCTTTACTAAAATCGAACTTTTCTACTGCTTTGATAAGCCCCATATTTCCCTCTTGGATTAAGTCTAAGAAAAGCATACCACGACCAACATATCGTTTCGCAATACTTACAACTAATCGCAAGTTGGCTTCTGCAAGGCGAGATTTTGCTACTTCATCACCTTGTTCAATACGTTTAGCTAATTCAATTTCTTCTTGTGCGCTAAGAAGATTTACACGTCCAATTTCTTTTAAGTACATTCTTACAGGATCATTAATTTTAACACCTGGAGGCGCACTTAAGTCATTTGGATTTAATTTTTCATCTGTATCTGAACTATCTTTTTCATTTACTAAACTAATATCGTTATCATTTAGTTGGTCAAAGAAATCATCCATTTGGTCGGAATCCATGTCAAAATTTTGCAGCTTTTCAGCAATTTCTTCATGACTTAGATGACCTTCCTTTTTACCTTTTTCAATTAATTGTTTTTTAACATCTTCTAATGTTAAAGTCGGATCAATTGTTTGTTTTTTGATTTTAACTTGGTTATCAGACATGAAAAGGCCTCCCAATCGTATTTTCAACTTTCAATTAAGATATTTAATTATATAATAAATTATTATAATAAGAAAAGTATATTTTATAATAAACATGAAATATTATCATTCTATAGGTAATAAAATGATATCCTTATTTCATAAATATTTAACTTATTATTTCTCTACCCTTTAAAAAAGCATAATAACCATTATACAGTAATGGTTATTAAATATAAATACTATATTAAAAGTTTAATATTTGTTTATATTCCTTTAATTTAAATGTTCATCTACATGCGTTGCTTGTTTTTATTAACTATCATTTGTAAATAATACTTTTGAGATTCTACGTCACCAATTCTAAGTGCTTCTTTTAATTTATGATTAAGTTCTTCAATAGAATCTTCATATTTGTTTTCATTTAAAGTTGAGATATATTCTTCAATTTCTAAATCATAAGGTTCTCGATTTAATTCATAATCATCAAGCTGTATGATTGCTTCTCTAATATCTTTATCTTCAATGTATAATATTAAATCACTAATCGAATAGTAATCATTTTCAGAATAATAATCGGTTAGCACTTTAAAAATACTTTGGAAATATTTATTCGTAAAATCATTTGCTTCAAGTTGTCGATTATAATTTAGAAATACATCTTTATCCATCATAAAGTGTTTTAATAAAGCTCTTTGTGCTTTTTCACTTTTGTTTAAATGTGTAAAAACAATATTTAAATTTTGAGAATTTAAATTCGAGTTATCATTGGTATTTCCAATATAGTCTTCTTCATATGAGATAAATTCAGGTTGTTGATGTACATTGGACATAATAGTATTGGCATCAATATTGAAAATGTCAGCTACGTCATTCACAATTTTATTTTTTAATATTGAAGATCTGACAAATGAAAGATCTTCAGTAATCTCTTTAAAGTGACGCTCATAAGCTAGATCATTATTTTCAATTTCATCTCGATAGAATTGAACTTTGTAAATAATAAACGATTTCTTCTCATTATTTATAAATTCTATAAATTTTTCTTTACCGAATTTAACTATATATTCATCGGGATCCATGTTTTTTGGTAATTGTACTACAAATACATTCAATCCATGTTTAAGTAAATGTTCTCCAGTTTTTAAAATGGCCTCTTGACCAGCAAAGTCTCCATCAAACATTAAAGTTATATTAGAGGTTAATTTTTTTAACACTGTAATGTGATCTTCTGATAATGCTGTACCCATACTTGCTACTACTGTTTTTAATCCAGCGTAATCAGCTTTAATTACATCCATGAATCCTTCTAACAACATTACTTCATCATTTTTTCTAATTGACTTTCTTGCGCTATCAAGATTATAAAGTAATCGTCTCTTTTGAAAAATCGGTGTCTCAGGACTATTTAAATACTTAGGCTCTTGATTGTTATAAGTTCTACCAGAAAAACCGACAATTCTTCCTTGAGCGTTTTTTAAAGGAAACATAATGCGATCTCTAAAACGATCATAGTAACTAAAATTTTCTTCGTTACGTGATAACAAACCAGCTTCATAAGCTAGTTCTATGTCATATCCTTTTTGTTGTAAAAAGTCATGACAAAAGTGAGCGTTATTAGGGGCATACCCAATTCCACGAGATTTTATTAATTCTTCAGTGAAACCACGATTTACAAGATAATTTAAAGCTTCTTCACCTTCTACGGATTTCATTAATGCATACATATAATATTCATTAATTAATTCATGCATTTCAATCATTTTTAAGTCTTCAGATGCTATCTGCGTTGTAGATGGATTAGAATGACCAATATCTACTTTTATATTAACGCGTTCTCCAAGTTCTTGTACTGCTTCTACGAATGAAATGTCCTTAATGTCTTGAATAAATTGAAAAACATTTCCACCTTTTTTACAACCAAAGCAATGGCATATTTGTTTATCTTCAGAAACTGTAAACGAAGGTGTTTTTTCATCATGAAAAGGACACAAACCAATGTAATTGCGTCCTCTTTTTTCTAATTTCACATATTCACTTACTAAATCTAAAATATCTGTTTTTTCCTTTATTTCGTTGATTACAGACTGTTCTATACGCAATATATATCACCTATTAAATAGTAGTCATAGTATTATACACTTTTATAGAAGGTTTTTAAATATTTATGCTTTACTTTCAATGATTTGTATAACATCATTTGCTGTTTCTTCAATAGCCTTATCAGATACATCAATAACAGGACATCCTATTTTTTCGACAATTTTTTCAAAATATTGAATTTCTTCTTTAATTCTATCTTCAGTAGCATATCTAGCATGCTCACCTAATCCTAATTGTTTAAGTCGTTGTTTTCTTATTAAATTAAGTTTATCTTCACTAATCTTTAATGCTATACATTTATTTGGATTAATTTTAAACAATTCGTCTGGTGGCGTTACCTCTGGAACTAGAGGAATGTTCATTACTTTATAGCTTTTATGCGCTAAATACTGAGATAGAGGTGTCTTAGAAGTTCTTGAAATGCCAATTAAAACAATATCTGCCTTAGGTAATCCTTTCGCATCTTTGCCATCATCATATTTTACCGCAAATTCAATTGCATCTATTTTTTTGAAATAGGCATCGTCTAATTTATGAACTCTGCCTGGCTGATTATACGGCTCCTCATCGTGCGTTTGATTAAGTAGTGTCATTAGAGGACCCATTATATCAACAGCTTTTAAGGAGAAAGCGTCTACTTTTTTCTTCATATATGCTTTGATTTTTGGTTCTACTAACGTATATACAATAATTGCATTTTTATCTATAGCGACCTGTATAACTTCATCTATATCCTTAAAGGTTTCTATATAAGGATATCTCAAAAAACCATGTTTACAAGCTTTAGGATTAAATTGAGCGACGCAAGCACTAGCAACCAACTCAGCTGTATCTCCTATTGAATCAGATGCAATGATTATCTTTATATTTTCCATTGTTTATCACCTATTCTTTAAATAATGAAACAAATAATTTTGTTATTGTTGTTTTAGATATTCTACCTACAACTTTATATTTACTATTTTCTTTTTTTCTAACAACGGGAATTGAATCAATTTCCTTATCTATCATTTGACTTGCTGCATAGATGACGAGGTCTTCTTCTTCTAAATAAACAATATTAGGCATACGTGACATGATGACACTTATAGGCATAGTATGAATATCTTGCCCAATCATAGAGGCACGTAACAAATCTTTTCGCGAGCTCACACCAATCAATTCATCTTTTTGATTAGTAATAAATAATGTTCCTGTATCTTCTAAAAATATAGTACATATAGCATCATAAATTGTCATATCTTCTTTAACGATAACAGGTAGAGACATATGATCTTTTATTATATATTGACGTAAATGATCACTGACTAATTTATTCTTAGATTTACCTGAATAATAATAACCCACACGTGGTCTAGCTTCAATAAAACCAGACATAGTTAAAATAGCTAAATCAGGACGTAAAGTAGCACGAGTTAAATTAAGTTTATCTGCTATATGTTCACCTGTTATCGGGCCACCATCTTTAACTATTTCAATTATTTGTTCTTGTCTTTTACTTAATTCTATAGGTCTTCACCCCTTTTAATTTCATTTTTATTATACCTATTTATATATATACCTACAAATACATATAAATCCTTGCTATTCAATTTTCTATGAATTAAAATATGATTAAGCGAGTTAAGGTCGGTGGAAGCTTAACATTTCAAAAATTGGCTTATCAATATCATTACATAAAAGCGAGTGTCTACACTAATTTGGGTGGAACCGCGGGTTATTTTGTTAACACTATATATTTATATAGATGAATTATTAACTCGTCCCAAGATAATAATAAGTATTATTTTATATTTATTTATTGTCTTGGGACGTTTTTATTTTAAAAGGAGAGATAATATGGTTAAAGATATGGATACTATTGTATCACTAGCTAAGCATAGAGGATTTGTATTCCCAGGTAGTGATATTTACGGTGGTTTATCTAATACATGGGATTATGGTCCATTAGGTGTTGAATTAAAAAATAATATTAAAAAAGCATGGTGGCAAAAATTCATTACTCAATCACCATACAATGTTGGGATTGATGCTGCCATTTTAATGAATCCAAAAACTTGGGAAGCATCTGGTCATTTAGGTAATTTTAACGACCCAATGATTGATAATAAAGATAGTAAAATTCGCTATCGTGCAGATAAATTAATCGAAGACTATATGCAAAATGAAAAAGGTGACGAAAATTTCATTGCTGATGGCTTAAGTTTTGAGGAAATGAAACGTATTATCGATGATGAAGGCATTGTATGTCCTGTAAGTGGGACTGCTAATTGGACAGATATTCGTCAATTTAACTTAATGTTTAAAACATTCCAAGGTGTTACTGAGGACTCTACTAATGAACTATTTTTACGTCCAGAAACTGCTCAAGGTATTTTCGTAAATTATAAAAATGTTCAACGTTCAATGCGTAAAAAATTACCATTTGGTATTGGTCAAATCGGTAAATCATTCCGTAATGAAATCACGCCTGGTAACTTTATTTTTAGAACAAGAGAATTTGAACAAATGGAATTAGAATTCTTCTGTAAACCTGGTGAAGAAATTGAATGGCAAAATTACTGGAAAACATTTGCAAGTCAATGGTTAAAAGATTTAAACATCAATGAAGAAAATATGAGATTACGCGATCATGATGAAGAAGAATTATCTCACTATTCTAATGCGACTACAGATATTGAATATAAATTCCCATTTGGTTGGGGCGAATTATGGGGTATTGCAAGCCGTACTGATTTTGACTTGAAAAAGCACAGTGAACATTCTGGTGAAGATTTCAGATATCATGATCCAGAAACAAATGAGAAATATATTCCATATTGTATTGAACCTTCTTTAGGGGCAGATCGTGTTACATTAGCTTTCTTATGTGATGCTTATGATGAAGAAGGCGTTGAAGGTAGTAAAGATGCTCGTACAGTAATGCATTTCCACCCTGCTTTAGCGCCATATAAAGCTGCTGTTTTACCATTAAGTAAAAAATTATCTGAAGAAGCAATTAAAATCTTTGAACAATTAAGTTCTAAGTTTTCTGTTGATTTTGATGAATCACAATCAATTGGTAAGCGTTATCGTCGTCAAGATGAGATCGGTACTCCTTACTGTATTACATTTGATTTTGATTCATTAGAAGATAATCAAGTTACAGTACGTGATAGAGATTCTATGGAACAAGTTCGTATGCCAATCTCAGAATTAGAAACATTCTTAGCTGAAAAAGTTAAGTTTTAATATAACAAGAACCCACTTATTACTTACTATGAGTAATA